>NZ_JAKRFU010000033.1:0-47214 GCF_022347845.1 Pseudoalteromonas sp. McH1-42
GGCTATTAGGTTGAGGTTGGCTATTAGGTTGAGGTTGGCTATTAGGTTGAGGTTGGCTATTAGGTTGAGGTTGGCTATTAGGTTGAGGTTGGCTATTAGATTGAGGTTGGCTATTAGATTGAGGTCAGCTGTTAGATTGAGGTCAGCTGTTAGATTGAGGTCAGCTGTTAGATTGAGGTCAGCTGTTAGATTGAGGTCAGCTGTTAGATTGAGGCCAGCAGTTAGATTGAGGCCAGCTGTTAGATTGAAGCCGACTATTGGATTGAGGTCGGCTATTAGAGTGCGTTCAGATGTGCCGGATGAGTCCAGATATCAGTGAAGGACTATGTGTATTTGGTTGTCCTTATCAGTACCAAAAGGAATGCTATTGAAACTGAATACACTTGTGTTCAATCAACTATCGAGTCGTGGCTTATCGGCTTGTTTGACAGCCTGGGTAGTTCGGACGATACGTATAAGGTATTCCCTCAGGTGACAGGCCCAGACGATCGAACATAAGGGAAAACGAAGTTTATGCGTTATTTTAGCTTCTTTAAACTGCGTACCAATGTATCAGGTGCACCGTTAGAGAGGTTAAGGCAAGACGATGACTGGCATTGCTAAACCCGTAACATGCACCAGTAGGTGCCACACTCAGGGGTTTGTAGTCGTGTCTATTTGTGTGATGCTATGTGTATCTATCTGTTGAGCAGCCCCGCCAGCGACAAGCTGTGTTTTACCAGGAGCAAGAAGCACTTTTGTAGTAAGGTTTTTTAACTTTTTGGCTTTCAACTTAAACATGACCAGATTTCCTGTTGTTATAGCAAATTAGTTGTATCGTGTTCACCTGCCTGGTGACATGTTTAACCTTAGCGAATACCCCAGAAATACACTAATTATCAAAACTTATCGTTTTTCATAACAATTAGACATAAATACCTGATTTAAATAGCAATAAAACTAACGATACCAGTTTGAAAAAACATAACATTTAAGAAAGCCGCTGTTTCACAGCACTCAGCATAGGTTTGCAGAGTAATTAAGGCTAAATCCAGTACGTTTTTTACGTCAAAACACTGCTTAGTGATTACAGGTAAGGCACCTGTTAGTGCTAATACAACGACACTGTAGGCTCACCTGAATGACTACGTGGATGTATATTGCTTTAAAATGGTGCACAGGAAGCGAAAGAAAACGAATCTGCTCAACGCAATGTCAGCGCACTCGAATCACCTCAAAACGGCTGGAGCTGCCCTCTAAGCAAGTGATACCAATTTTCTTAATTGAGTGCGCTATTTTGAGGCGAGAAAATAGGGTCAATAGCACCGCCTACATATATGTCGGTGAGGCGAAAATTTGCGAGTTCATACCTTAGGCAAAGATTCTAAATGAGAAATCTTTAACGCCGTTAGCGTCATACCGACTCCTTCAAATTGGCTAGATATTAAGTGAAATTGATATAAATGACCACTTTAGCAATGTCACCATGGGGTTTGGTTTGCAAGACAAAAGATATAAAAAAATCCGATATCAGGACACTGATATCGGATTATTCATTTAGCAGTCGCTGCTTAATTGTAAGTACTAACGCTAAGCTCTGGCACTCACAACCAGTAAGCGGATACTGTGATTACTGCATCTCGTCGCTAAATTGCAGCGTTGGACGCACTACTTCAGCATCAGATTCCAATGCACCAAGCAGTGCTAAGAAGTTCTTATTAACCACTGACATAGTGATATTCTGCTTCTGCTGTGGTTCAACTTCACCCGTCACCTCAGCAACTGTAACGGCTTTCAGCACCAACAGCGCGGCATCACCGCTATTTAGTTCAACCAAAGCTGACTGCGTCTGTTCGCTATCCGGGTGTGCCAATTTAAATGCCTGTTGGACAATTTCTGGGGCAACAGTAAAGCTCTGACGTTTCAGGGCTGCTTCCGTTTTCACTTCCGTAGATTCTGCTGCTGCGATGTCACTCAGTGCTTTACCATCTTCCAGCTGTGCATACAAGGTGTTCGCTTTCTCTTTGATAAGCTCTGACGCTTTTTCGTTCTCAAGGCGCGTTTTGATCTGCGCAGTGACCTCTTCCAAAGGCTTCACAGTGGCTGGTTTATGGTCCAAAACACGTACAACAACAATATGCTCATTCCCCGCTTCCAGCACTTCTGAATTTACTCGATCTTCGATTAGCTCAGGTGTGAAAATGGCATTAGCGATGCTTGGATCATTTAACGGAGCAGGTAGCGCCGCACGTGATACCAACTCAGTGCTCTTCAACTCAATATCTGCAACAGCCGCTGCATCTTCTAATGAATCTGCCACTTCAAACGCCAGCTCTGCGATTTGCGATTGTTTTTCATAAAATGCATTGGCTTTAGCTGTGTTCTCTAGCTCAGCGCGCAACTCAACGGCAACTTCTTCAAACGCTTTTGACTGCTGTGCCTGTAAATCGGTCAACTGGATAATATGGAAACCAAACTCAGTTTCAACCACAGGAGAGAAGTCACCGACGTTAGCGAGAGCAAATGCAGCCTCTTCAAACTCAGGCTCCATCATGTCACGCTCGATCCAATCCAGATCACCACCGACTTCCGCAGACGCGACATCATCTGATTCAGTTGCAGCAAGCTCAGCAAAATCTTTACCTTCTTGTAATTGCTGGTACAAAGCTTCCGCTTTTTGCTGTGCCGCTTGTGCATCTTCAGCACTCTCAATCAGGATATGCGCTACACGACGACGCTCTTCTTCCAGGTACTGAGCCTGATTCTCTTCATAGTAAGCGCGGACTTGTTCATCCGTCACAGGCTCATCCAGCGTCACATCGCCAGATGTTAGCTCAAGGTACTGCAAAGCAATTTGCTCCGGTGCCTGGAACTGCTCCTGATTTAGCTCATAGTAATCCGCAATTTCTGCTTCTGTAACAGCCACTTCACTTTTGACGGTCTCTTTGCTCAACAGCATGTAGTCAATATCACGTGTTTGCTGCTGCAATGCCAACGTTTGCTTCAATTCGTTATCTAAAACAAAATCTGATCCTGCAACCGCTGAAACCAATTGATTTCGAGTCATTTCTTCGCGCATGTATTCACGGAACGTATCAGGCTTAAAGTTCATCTGGCGGATCAACTGTAAATATCTGTCGTTACTGAATTCGCCACCTAGCTGAAAGTAAGGCAGTTCAAAAATAGCTTCCTTAACTTGCTCATCACTGACTCTCAGCCCTAATTCAACGGCTAACTGGTTTTGTAGTTCTTGTTGTACCAGACGGTCAATAACGCCACTGCGGATCTGAGCCATATATGCCGGATCTGCTGAGATTTGTGTGAAATATTCGCCAAACTGACGCTCAAGGCGTGCACGCTCATTTTCATAGGCGCGGGAAAATTCCATTTGCGTTATCTTGACTCCGTTTACTTCTGCTACGGCTTGCTCTGTGGTTTGACCTAGGTAACCACCGATCCCTGCCAACGCAAAAGACAAGATCACTACACCAAGAATAATTTTGGCTGCCAGGCCTTGTGAGCCTTCTCTAATCTTTTCTAGCATTTATTCTATCTCTTATCTAAGTCAAAGCACGCTCAGTACTTTGGGTTTATCTGCGTACCCAGTTCCGCTGAGTATGACACACCAGCGCCCTGTTTCTGTACCTATTAATATGGATATGCGCGGCGATTGCAAGTATTTATGTGCAGACTTTTCGAAGCGCATATGTGATATCGCGCTTAGCTTCATCTCCATTAGCCTCGCCAATGTGCGACACTATCCAACTGATATAAAAAAAGCGTATCTTAGCAGATACGCTTTTTATCTTGAAGCTTATCTGGCCCAATCACACTATTTTAACATAGGTTGTTGGGCAGACTGAGCGAAATCTGCTTAGTTTACCGCGTCTTTCAGAGCTTTACCGGCTTTGAAAGATGGGATGTTAGCTGCAGCGATTTCGATTGCCGCACCAGTTTGTGGGTTACGACCGGTACGCGCTGCACGCTCACGCACTGAGAAAGTACCAAAACCGACTAGGGCAACTGAGTCACCGTCTTTTAGCGCACCAGTTACTGACTCAATGAATGAATCCAGAGCACGACCAGCAGCCGCTTTAGAAATATCAGCATCAGCTGCGATTTGATCGATTAATTGAGATTTATTCACAATATCATCCTCTTACATTGTTATTATCAAGAGCGATGAGGGCTTACCACTAACATCACTTTTGTAGTTAACTCAGAGAAATCTGACGATTCTCTATTTCATCTAATGTCTCAAAGCCTAGTAACCACGGGGGTTGTGGGCTACCAGGCTAATACAGTGCTTAAGTTAGCATACCATGTAGATTTGAAAACCCTTTTTACGCACTTTTATGTACTTTTTCTGCTTTACCCAAGCGACTTTTGTGACTCAACCGTAAAACTGTCTACCGGGTGAGCGAGTGCCAGAGATAAAACATCGTCAATCCAGCTCACAGGATGGATTTCAAGACCTTCCAGTACGTTTTGTGGGATCTCTTTCAGGTCCCGCTCATTCTTCTTAGGAATGACGACGGTTTTGATGCCACCACGGTGAGCTGCCAGCAACTTCTCTTTGAGTCCACCAATCGGCAGAACTTCACCACGTAATGTGATTTCACCGGTCATTGCAACATCACTGCGTACCGGGTTACCCGTTAAGCTTGAAACCAGTGCTGTGACCATGGCAATACCAGCACTTGGACCATCTTTCGGCGTCGCACCTTCAGGAACATGTACATGAATATCGCGCTTTTCATAGAAGTCGCCATTGATCCTTAGCTTTTCAGCCCGGTTGCGTACCACAGTCATAGCAGCCTGGATCGACTCCTGCATTACATCACCCAAAGAGCCTGTATACGCCAGCTTACCCTTGCCGGGCACCGCCGCACATTCGATGGTCAGTAAATCGCCACCCACTTCAGTCCAGGCCAATCCTGTAACCAAACCAACGCGATCGCCATCTTCGGCCTTACCGTAATCAAAACGCTGTACGCCCAGATAGCTCTCCAGATTTTCAGCACTGATCACAACCTTATCTTTTGACTTGCTCAGCAAAATGCTCTTGACGGCTTTGCGACACAATTTTGACAGCTCTCGCTCAAGGTTACGAACGCCAGCTTCTCGTGTGTAGTAGCGGATAGTATCAATGATGGCACTGTCCTCAATCTCAATCTCTTGCTCCTTCAATCCGTTCCGCTTAATTTGTTTCGGGATCAAATGCTGCTTAGAGATATTGAGCTTCTCGTCTTCGGTATAGCCTGACAAGCGGATCACTTCCATTCGGTCAAGCAAAGGGCCCGGAATGTTGAAGCTATTAGACGTAGCAACAAACATCACATCCGATAAATCATACTCAACTTCCAAGTAGTGGTCGGCAAAACTGCTGTTTTGCTCCGGGTCGAGTACCTCTAGTAAGGCTGAAGCCGGATCACCACGCATATCCGAAGACATTTTGTCAATTTCGTCTAACAGGAACAGTGGGTTTTTCACGCCCACTTTGGTCATGCTCTGTACCAGCTTGCCTGGCATTGAGCCAATGTAAGTACGTCTGTGGCCTCGTATCTCCGCTTCATCGCGCACGCCGCCCAGCGCCATGCGCACATATTTACGTCCTGTTGACCGTGCGATAGATTGCCCCAAACTGGTTTTACCTACCCCTGGAGGCCCTACAAGACACAAAATAGGCCCTTTGAGCTTATTAGTTCGTTGCTGTACTGCCAAATACTCGATGATACGCTCTTTGACTTTCTCCAGGCCATAGTGATCTGCATCCAGGATCTTTTGGGCATTGGCCAGGTCTTTTTTAACTTTTGAGCGTTTTTTCCAAGGTACACCAATCAGCGTATCAATATAAGAGCGTACCACCGTTGCCTCAGCCGACATCGGTGACATCATCTTTAGCTTATTTAGCTCAGAGGTCGCCTTTTCTTCAGCCTCTTTGGGCATCTGTGCCTCTGAGATGCGCTTTTTCAATGCTTCAAATTCATCTGGCACATCATCCAGCTCACCCAATTCTTTCTGAATGGCTTTCATCTGCTCATTGAGATAGTACTCGCGCTGAGACTTTTCCATCTGTTTTTTGACCCGCGAACGGATCTTTTTCTCTACCTGAAGCAGATCAATCTCGCCTTCCATTAAGGCCATCAGGTACTCTAACCGGTCAGTAACGTTGTACAACTCAAGTACCTTTTGTTTTTCTGGTACTTTAATCGGCATGTGCGCAGCCATTGTGTCAGCAAGACGTGCAGTTTCGTCAATACCGGAGACGGACGTCAGTACTTCGGGCGGGATCTTTTTGTTAAGCTTTACATACCCTTCAAACTGGCTGATGGCACTGCGGATAAAGATATCCTGCTCAGGGCCTTCAATGTTCTCAGAGGCAATAAACTGCGCCTCGGCCAGGAAATAATCATCAGTCACCAAAAATCGTTCGATTTTGGCACGCTGAGTACCTTCAACCAGCACTTTGACGGTGCCATCAGGCAACTTTAATAATTGCAGTACAGTAGCGACGGTACCGACTTGATAAATATCATCCGTGTCGGGGTCATCTATTGACGCTTCTTTTTGCGCCACCAAAAAAATTTGCTTGTCATTTTCCATCGCTGCTTCAAGGCATTTTATTGATTTTTCTCTGCCTACAAACAGCGGGATCACCATATGAGGGTATACGACCACATCACGCAGTGCCAATACGGGTATCTCGACTCGATCCATTCTCTCAAGCGTCATTATATTCTCTTCGCACTTCATTAGTTTCAAGGATTAGGGAGGTATATGGGGATTGCCTTCAAAAAGTTCAACCTATATACCAATCCATATCAATTTCTAGTTTGAGTTTGTTGATTGCTGGAACAACTAAACTGTAGACAAAAAAAGGAGCCTGAGGCTCCTTTTTGCGATAAAACCAAATCGTCACTCCGACGCAGCTTTATCCTGACTGTTATTTTCGTAAATTAAAATTGGGTCAGACTCACCTTTAATGACGGTTTCGTCTACCACAACTTTACTTACGTCTTCTATTGAAGGCAGGTCATACATGGTATCCAGCAACACCCCTTCAACAATAGAGCGCAATCCACGGGCACCTGTTTTTCTCTCCATTGCCTTGTGCGCGATGGCCTTAAGTGCATCCTCTCGGAACTCAAGTTCAACCCCTTCCATTTTGAACAACGCACCATATTGTTTCGTTAGTGCGTTTTTAGGCTCATTGAGGATTTGAATGAGGGCATCTTCATCTAGCTCAGCCAAGGTCGCAACCACGGGCAATCGGCCGATAAACTCAGGAATTAGACCGTATTTGACCAAATCTTCGGGTTCAACATCTTTGAAGGTTTCGCTTAAAGAACGCTCGCTATCCGACGATTTAACCTGAGCGCCAAAACCAATACCAGTGTTGGTATGGCTACGCTGCTCAATCACTTTGTCCAGGCCAGCAAAGGCACCGCCACAAATAAACAGGATTTTCGATGTGTCTACTTGTAAGAACTCTTGCTGAGGGTGCTTGCGTCCACCTTGTGGCGGCACCGAAGCTACCGTGCCTTCGATGAGTTTGAGTAGCGCCTGTTGAACGCCTTCACCAGACACGTCGCGCGTGATAGATGGGTTATCCGATTTACGCGAAATTTTGTCGATTTCGTCGATATAAACGATACCGCGCTGTGCTTTTTCTACGTCGTAGTCACACTTCTGTAAAAGCTTCTGGATAATATTCTCGACATCCTCACCCACATAACCCGCTTCGGTTAATGTGGTTGCATCCGCCATAGTAAAGGGCACATCCAGTAAGCGTGCCAGTGTTTCTGCAAGCAGTGTTTTACCACTACCTGTTGGACCGATAAGCAGGATGTTACTCTTGCCTAGCTCAACATCGCCTTTTAAACCTTGGTTTTTCAGTCGCTTGTAATGGTTATAAACGGCAACTGAGAGCACTTTTTTAGCGTGCTCCTGGCCAATCACATAGTCATCAAGGTGATTGCGGATCTCTCTTGGTACCGGCAATTTATCAGACGAATCATGTTGCGGCGCTATATCCTTGATTTCTTCTCTAATGATGTCGTTACACAGTTCGACGCATTCATCACAAATGTACACTGACGGACCAGCGATCAACTTGCGTACTTCATGTTGGCTCTTACCACAAAATGAGCAGTATAAGAGCTTACTATTCTTGTCGCCGTCTGTAGGAGTGTCTGACATTCAGCTACCTCTTAAATTTGGTCAGTTATCTACTTCGATAACACAATACATGTTTTAACTATACCAAAGAATTTTGCCTTTGGTATAGCCGGGCCAGATGCATTTATCTAACAGCGATCAGAAACACGCCAGCCCAATATAGATTACTTAATATTTCTGCTGCTATGAACAGCGTCAACCAAACCGTAATCCACGGCTTGCTCAGCATTCATAAAGTTGTCACGATCAGTGTCATTCGCGATCACATCATAAGGTTGGCCAGTATGTTCAGCCATCAGACGATTCAGCTTTTCTTTGATCGTCAGAATTTCTTTTGCATGGATCTCAAAGTCCGACGCCTGGCCCTGGAAACCGCCAAGAGGTTGATGGATCATGACGCGAGAATTTGGCAGGCAATAACGTTTGCCTTTGGCACCACCAGAAAGTAAAAAGGCGCCCATACTGGCTGCCTGACCAACACACACAGTGCTAACGTCTGGTTTGATAAAATTCATCGTATCGTAAATAGACATACCCGCGGTCACCGAGCCACCTGGTGAGTTGATGTATAGATAAATGTCTTTTTCAGGGCTTTCTGATTCCAAGAACAGCAGCTGAGCAACGATCAGGTTTGCCATATGGTCCTCAACCTGACCTGTCAGGAAGATAATCCGCTCTTTTAGCAAACGAGAATAAATGTCATAAGAACGCTCACCTTTCGCTGTTTGCTCAACAACCATAGGGACTAATGCGTTTAGAGGATCAAACATACCGTCATTCATTTTATAGATTCCTTATAAACAGGGAAGTGCACTGCAAAACCTGGCCGCCTGTCTCATACAAAGGACAAGCACAATTTGTTTACTCAATTGACAAGAAGTTTATAGACAGAAGTTTATGCAAAAGATGCTGATAAACAAAAGTATACGCACAACCGTGTTGCTTTGAGCAAATAAAACAAAAATGGCTCGCAGCACTGCAAAACACAGAGCAATACGAGCCATTTAAACGTTAGCTTAACAGTAAGTCAATGATTTCGTCTTTGACGAGATCAAAAGTGCTTACTGAGCAGCCTGTTGTGGGTTCATGATGTCGTCAAAAGACTTCTCAACATCAGCAACCTCAGCAGCTGCCAGAATCGCATCTACAGCTTGCTCTTCCATTGCAACGTTGCGCATTTGCTGCATCAACTGATCATTGCCTTTGTAGTATGCAACCACTTCGCTTGGATCTTCATAAGCAGAAGCAACAGTTTCGATTAGCTCTTCAACTTTTGCATCATCTACTGTGATCTCATTTGCTTTGATCACTTCACCTAACAGAAGGCCAGTTTTAACTCGAGTTACAGCTTGCTCATGGAACAGCTCAGCTGGTAGCTCAGGCATGTTCTTCGCGTCGCCGCCAAAGCGTTGTGCGGCTTGCTGACGTAGTGCATCGATTTCTTGGTCGATAAGCGCTTTAGGTACGTCAACTTCGTTAGTCTCTAAAAGACCTTTGATCGCTTGATCTTTGATCTGAGCTTTCACAGCCTGACCAAGTTCACGCGTCATGTTTTTCTTCACTTCTTCTTTCAGTGCGTCAACGCCGCCTTCAGCAACACCGAATTTAGTTGCGAACTCATCAGTTAGTTCTGGTAGTTCCTGAACTTCAACTTTCTTCACAGTGATCTTGAACTGCGCCGCTTTACCTTTCAGGTTTTCAGCGTGATACTCTTCAGGGAAAGTTACGTCAGCAACAACTTCTTCGCCTGCTTTCTTACCGATGATACCATCTTCGAAACCAGGGATCATGCGACCTTGACCAAGTTCAAGTGGGAAGTCTTCAGCTTTACCGCCTTCGAACTCTTCACCTTCTACTGTACCCAAGAAGTCAATCGTTACACGATCTTTCTCGCCTACTACAGCATCGCTCTCAGTCCAGCTTGCGTGTTGTTTACGCAGAGTTTCCAGCATGTTTGCCAGATCATCTTCTGTTACGTCAACCACAGGCTTCTCTACTGAAATCTTTTCAAGATCTTTCAGTTCAACTTCTGGGTAAACTTCAAAAGTTGCATCAAACTCAAGGTCCTTACCCACTTCCAGTGACTTAGGAGCAAAAGTAGGTGCGCCAGCAGGATTGATCTTTTCAGAAACAATTGCCTCGATGTAGTTGCGTTGCATCAACTCACCAGCAACTTCTTGCATCACAGCAGCACCGTAGCGCTTTTTGATAACAGAAACTGGTACTTTACCCGGACGGAAACCGTCAATACGCTGTGTTTTAGCCAGTTGTTGTAAGCGTTTTTTTACTTCAGTCTCAACGTTCTCAGCTGGAACTGTGATAGTCAGACGGCGCTCAAGACCTTGAGTCGTCTCAACAGAAACTTGCATGATATAACCTCAATTTTCATTTTTGGCGACTACGCGCCTTCCTTACAAACAAGTCGACTTTTTATCAGATCAGATGACAGCAGACCATCATATTTGCTCAATTTCGATTAAGCAGATCACCGTTAAAACTTCCCAACATTTGATGTTTAAGAATCAGTGCTGATCTCTGTCAGACTTGCTGCCTGCCCAGACAGGGCGCTATGTTAAATAATAGACGCGGCATTATAACCTATAAAACGGGAGAGTCGAGCAATCGCAGCAAATAATTGATGTTGCTAAGGACAAAATTAGACAGATAAAATAAGTTTTGAAGAATTAAAGAAGAAAAGAGATGGTCGGCGATGCAGGATTTGAACCTGCGACCCCTTGGACCCAAACCAAGTGCGCTACCAAGCTGCGCTAATCGCCGAATATATATATTTTGAAAGTGGTCGGCGATGCAGGATTTGAACCTGCGACCCCTTGGACCCAAACCAAGTGCGCTACCAAGCTGCGCTAATCGCCGAACATATAGGTTTTGTAGATGGGGCGACTGACGAGGCTTGAACTCGCGACAACCGGAATCACAATCCGGGGCTCTACCAACTGAGCTACAGCCGCCACTACAATGTGGATTTTAAAAATGGCGCACCCGGAAGGATTCGAACCTTCGACCGACGGCTTAGAAGGCCGTTGCTCTATCCAACTGAGCTACGGGCGCGGCGCAAAGAATGCTTCTTCGTGCATACCACCAACTTTCGTTGATTTACTCTTTTTAAAGTAAAAAAGAGTGGTCGGCGATGCAGGATTTGAACCTGCGACCCCTTGGACCCAAACCAAGTGCGCTACCAAGCTGCGCTAATCGCCGATTGTGTTATTTCCAGAGTTTCTCTTGCGAGCCCCTCGTTGACAACGGGGTGCATAATAGTGATTTGCCCCGATGAGGTCAAACATTTTTTTTTAAAAACATGCCAACTGACTATTTTTACTCCAAAACGTTTAATTTATATAACAAGGCGACTGGTTTTTCAGCAATTTTGCCTTACTCAAAGAGAATAAAGTTGCCCGGTGTCGGATCCAGCTTGGCTATTTGGGGGATTTTTGCGAAAATAGTAGCGGCTTCCTAAGTTTTTCAGTACTCAGTCCTGAGCACGCCCTCACGCTGATACAGATGACTCAGTGAACTCCTATAAAATAGAGTACCCCCTTAAATACACTCTATAATCGTTCAAGTAATTAACCCTTAAATTTAAAGGTCAGTCATGACGGCAAACATCATCGACGGTAAAGTCATTGCGAAACAAGTTCGCAGTACCGTAGCCAACCGCGTTGCAGAGCGGATCAATCAGGGGCTCAGAGCACCAGGACTAGCAGTTGTACTTGTTGGCCAGGACCCTGCCAGCCAGGTATACGTAGGCTCAAAACGCAAAGCATGTGAAGAAGTAGGCTTCGTATCTAAGTCATATGATCTACCCGCAGACACAAGTGAAGCGCAATTACTGGAGTTGGTGGACACACTTAATCAAGATCCAAACGTTGACGGTATCCTGGTCCAGTTACCATTGCCTGACGGACTAGATGCCGAGAAAGTACTGGAACGTATCCACCCACATAAAGATGTTGATGGTTTCCATCCCTATAACGTCGGACGACTGGCACAACGAATGCCTGCGTTACGCCCTTGTACGCCAAAAGGGATCATTACTTTACTCGATTCAACCGGTGTCAGATACAAAGGTATGCATGCTGTCGTTGTAGGTGCCTCTAACATTGTAGGTCGCCCAATGTCTCTGGAGCTGTTGCTGGCAGGTTGTACAACGACTGTGTGCCATAAATTCACCCAAGACCTTGAAGCGCACGTGCGCCGGGCCGATCTGCTGGTCGTAGCGGTGGGCAAGCCAGAATTCATTCCTGGCGACTGGATCAAAGAAGGTGCAATGGTTATTGATGTAGGCATTAACCGACTGGAGTCAGGCAAACTGGTAGGTGATGTACAATATGACGTTGCCGCACAACGAGCGAGCTTCATTACGCCAGTACCAGGTGGTGTAGGGCCAATGACCGTCGCAAGTCTCATCGAGAATACACTCGAAGCGTGCGAAAATTATCATAGCTAACGCTTCGCATAGCAGGTGTGCACCACACCTGCTTCATCCCTCTTTTTAGAATAGCAACAGCAAATAAGTTTACTCCGGCGGGGTCAGTGAGCTCACAATAAAGCTGTGAGGGTGAAGCTCTGAAAAAGAGATTACGTCACCAATACTCAACACCCAATCTGTTTTCGACACTATTCTATTTTGGTTTACAAACACACCGTTTTTGCTGGTATCCCGAAGTGTCCATTGCTCCCCTGTCCAGACGATAACGGCATGATGGCGTGAGATTTCTACCCCTAATAACTGAGTATCAACCTCCCCCTCTGCACGACCAAAACGGTGATATGAATTAAGAAGGATGTGATCATTGGTTTGCGCTAATAAAAGATGTGCCATGCCTGTGCCTATCTGAGTGTCCTGACGTCGAATCTTGCTACAGTGCGTCTTACAGGAGGAAAAAATACCCTACTTGTGAGTACAAGATTGTAATCGTTGGGTCATAATGATGACATTACGCGACCTTACACTGCTGGTTTTCTCAGCAAAATGAGTATGCCGTCAGATCTAATGCTGACATCTGAATAGATCTTATCTACAGTTAGACTAGGGCTTCCTACAGGAACTACAGCAGTGTCAGGAGTAGTTAGTGCAAGACAGTGCAGAAACCAAGATAACGGCGGTTTTGGGTACCACCGAGTGAAGCAGCTGGCATGTGTTTTGGGCTTATTTGCGTGTTTTATAGTCCGTGCCGCCAGCCCGATAAGCGTCACAATATTAGCTGACGACAGCTACCCGCCTTACTCTTATGTCCAGGATGGTAAATTAGTTGGCATTTACCCCACACTGATCCGAGAAGCAGCGAAACTAATCAAAGAAGATTACCTGGTGGAGCTTCGCCCTATTCCCTGGAAAAGAGGCGTCTCAGCACTCGAGAATGGGGAAGCATTCGCACTGATGCCCCCTTATATCCATCGTGACACTCGGCCCTTTATCTGGCCTTACTCCATTGCCCTGAAACAAGAAGAAGTCGTGGCGTTTTGCAATCCAGGTATCACGTTACAAAACATCACTCAACGTAATGCCCAGCAAGCACCCGTTAATATTGGATTGAACGCAGGCTTTCTCATCCTTGACGATGCACTTAAAGAAGCACGAAAAACCGGGCGAATTGTAGTCTGGGAAAACAAAAATACCCGAGCCAACATCATCAAACTGTATAAAAAGAGGGTTGACTGCTACATCAATGACAGGCTCTCGACTTTAATCGGTATCAGTGAGCTGCAAGAACAGCTTACGGGCATAACCGCGCAATCATTTGTTGAAGACCGCGTAGTCCTCAGTCGCAGTGCCCATATCGGATACCTCAAAGGATATGAAGGTCAATATCCGTTTAAATATGACTTCATCGAGAAAATGGATAAGGCCCTGAGTACCGTATTACAAAAAAGTCCATCGCCATAACTGCGCGATCGCAGCTTTTTTGGTTCCAGTCATGAACTGCGCAAGCCCCTTGTTGATAGAGTCATCGCAGTATCAAAATGGATATCAGCCTATTGCCGCAAATAGTGATGTGTCTGTTTGTGTGCTCAGGGAAAAGAGAAGACGTAAAAAAGGCAGCCAAGCTGCCCTTATAAATGTGTCTTAAACTACCTGCCAGTCGATACTGGCGCCAGCTTTAATTGGCACAACCTGAGTATCACCCAATGGGTAAGAATCCGGCACCTGCCAGCTATTTTTTTCTAAAGTAATGGTGTCAGTATTACGAGGTAATCCGTAAAAGTCTGGACCAAAGTGGCTGGCAAAGCCCTCAAGTTTATCCAATGCACCGGCTTCTTCAAATGCCTCTGCATAAAGCTCAATTGCGGCATGAGCCGTGTAAGCCCCAGCACATCCACAAGCTGCTTCTTTCTTATCTTTCGCATGAGGCGCTGAGTCAGTACCCAGAAAGAACTTTTTACTGCCACTGGTTGCTGCGCGCAGTAGCGCCTGTTGATGGGTATTACGCTTGAGAATAGGCAAACAGTAATAATGTGGGCGAATACCACCCGCCAACATATGGTTGCGGTTGTATAACAGGTGATGCGCTGTAATCGTCGCAGCAACATTCTCCGGTGCCGACTCTACAAACTCCACCGCATCTTGCGTGGTAATATGCTCCAGTACAATTTTGAGCTTAGGAAATGCATCAACCACTTTTTTGAGCTTGGTTTCAATAAATACTTTTTCGCGGTCAAAAATATCAATCGAGGAATCTGTCACTTCACCGTGTACCAATAGCAACATACCGACTTCCTGCATAACTTCCAGAATATGATAGATATTCTCAATGTCAGTAACACCCGAATCTGAATTGGTTGTTGCGCCTGCCGGGTACAATTTTGCAGCGACAATATGACCACTGGCTTTCGCCGCTCGGATCTCTTCAGCACTGGTGTTATCAGTCAAATATAATACCATCAGAGGTTCGAACTGCCCGCTTGGCTGCGCAGCCAAAATGCGCTCCCGGTAAGCCAATGCACTCTGTGTACAAGTTGCAGGTGGTACCAAATTAGGCATGATGATTGCCCGACCCATATAACGGCTGATATCGCGCACAGTGTCAACGAGTACAGCGCCATCACGAAGATGCACATGCCAGTCGTCCGGACGAGTGATTGTTAAGGTCTGTTTACTTGTCATTGCTCTTTCCCACTACTGAATTTGCCCGATCATAGGCTGAGCCAGCAGGTTAGTAAAGTTTTTACGCCTAATAGCCCGCGTCGTAAAAGTGTCATCAGGTTTACAGTAAATAGCAATTAAATTGCAACATTGACTGTAACGCATGATTTAAGAGCGTTAACATAGTCGGAGATTAAGTAATCAGGCCCGTGTCATGCCAATACTGTCAGAGACAAAACTAGAATCAAAAACCGAACAGTTAAGCATCATTAACCAGTTTTCATCGTCGTTGCTTCAGATAACTCACCTCGATGAACTCTTTGATTATGTTACCAGCCAAGTGGTCAGTCGCCTGGGGTTTGTGGATTGTGTGATTTACCTCACGGATCCGGCTGGCGAATATCTCGATGTCGTCGCCAGTATGGGCGTTGCACATAAAGACATCAGTCACCAGGTCAGCCAGCAACGGATCCCCGTTGCCGCCGGGATCACAGGCCATGTTGCACGAACTAAGCAACCCTTCCTTTCTGGTAACGTTGCCCTGGAACCCATGTATATTGCCGACACTCGACCAGCCCTATCAGAGTTATGTGTTCCTTTAGTGTATGAAAACTCCTTACTGGGTGTTATCGACTGTGAGCACCCGGAAGCGGACTACTTTACCCAGGCGCATTTGCAGATCCTGTCAACCGTGGCACATTTACTCAGTGCTAAAATTCATCAGGTCAGAACACTGGACCATCTGACCGCCACTGTGACGCAATTGCATGAAGCACAACAGCTGGAAAAGTGCCTGCTGAAAATCGCCAACATCACTTATCAATCCCGTAACCTGGAAGCTTTTTACGATGAGCTGTACAGCATCATCTGTTCACAACTCCCTGCTGAGAACTGTTTTATTGGACTCTACGATACCCAGCAGGATGTGCTCGAGATTGATTACCTGATAGAAGCTGGTGTCAAATGCAGCGCACATCAGCGAGTGTCTAAAGAGCAGATAAAACATACTGCCTCTTACTACATCATCAAACAGCAGAAGTCTTTGCTTTGTGACCAC
The DNA here is from genome assembly GCF_022347845.1 of Pseudoalteromonas sp. McH1-42. Taxonomy (NCBI): domain Bacteria; kingdom Pseudomonadati; phylum Pseudomonadota; class Gammaproteobacteria; order Alteromonadales; family Pseudoalteromonadaceae; genus Pseudoalteromonas; species Pseudoalteromonas sp. McH1-42. The sequence goes on from NZ_JAKRFU010000033.1 coordinate 16,320, forward strand.
CAGCAGTTTCTTACCCACATTGAAAAACAGAACTTTAAAATGGTTGGCCGCTCGCCACGCTCCTGGCTTGGGGTCCCCTTCGTGGTAAATGACCAATATCAGGGTGTCGTTGTGCTGCAAAGTTACGACAACGATCGGGCATTCAGCCGCCACCATAAAGCCATTTTGACCTATATTAGTCGTCAGCTCAGTATGGCCATAGACAGGCGCCTTGCCCGTCAAGCATTAGAACATCGAGCATTGCATGATGACCTGACCGGCCTGGCAAACCGCTATTTGATGTTGGAACGGATAAAACATGCCATTTTATCTCTGGGACGCAGTAAACCGTCACGTCAGCACTGCCTTCTGTATCTTGATTTAGACAGATTCAAAAGCATTAACGATGCACTGGGGCATGATGTTGGCGACCACTTTCTCGTCGCTATCGTTAATCTTATCCAGACCTGTATTCGAAAAACGGACACCTTTGCACGTCTGGGCGGTGATGAGTTCGCCATTTTCATGGAGAATATAGGCGATAAACAACAGGTTGAATTAGCGCTGGAGCGGATCACAAACGCCATTGCTAAACCCATCCAAATCGATGGTCACCTGCTGCAAGCCTCCAGCAGTATTGGTGTGGCATTCACTTCCAGTGATTCGGACAATGCCATCGCGCTGTTACAACAAGCCGATGCAGCCATGTATGAAGCAAAATCGGCAGGGCGCAGTCAGATCCGATATTTCAATAATGAAATGCGTAAGAAACTGAAGCAGCAGGCTGACATAGAAAACGATCTGCAAAATGGCATTAAAAATGGAGAATTTGAGCTCTATTACCAGCCCATATTCACACTGGCCCAGCCCAGGGTTGTCAGTTTTGAATCCCTGGTGCGCTGGCATCACCCAAAAAACGGCTTGGTCACGCCTGATGACTTTATTCCTATTGCAGAGCAAACCGGCCAGATCATTGAGCTCGATTTGCATTTACTCGAATTGGCAGCAAAACAGGTGGCGCAGTGGCAGAGTATCGGGATCAAGGACATCAGCCTGACGGTGAATGTCTCATCACGCCATTTCGCCAGCCTGGAATTTGTGGAGCAGATTGCCAACTTATATCGCGCCTACGGCCTGCACCAGGGGGCACTCAGCCTCGAAATCACCGAATCAGGCTTGATTGAAAACCTCAACCTGGCAACAAAAGTCATTCATGGCTTGTCTCCATTTGGGGTGAAGCTCTACCTTGATGACTTTGGTACCGGATACTCTGCGCTGGGTTACTTGCATCAGCTGCCGATTCATGTGCTTAAAATTGATAAAAGCTTTATTCAACAACTCACAGATCATAACAACCCTCTGGTCGATGCCATTTTATCACTGGCAAAATCACTGGACCTGGAAGTCGTAGCCGAAGGGATAGAAACGCACAAGCAATTGCAGATACTCAGTGGTAAAGCCTGTCAGTACGGACAAGGCTTTTTAATCTCTCACCCGCTTCAGGCAGATCAAGCTCTGGCCTTTTTACAGTCGGAACAGGTCAAATTCGCAACAAAGAATGTTCCCTGAGGAGCACAGCGGAACTGGCAACAGTAGACTGACAAGAGCGACGCTGGGTAGTGTATGCCAAATTACCCAGTGCCTGGACATTATTTCACTCTTTGCAGGTTATTAACATCATCACTCAGGTAAATCAAAGATACGCTTTATCTCTGACGTATTAATGCCAAACCACATTTCAACTGATGACACAATGAACGTATGACTTCCGCAGGCATAATGACGCACCACATTAGATATTCACCATGCCTTGACGCTCCCGCCTGCTACTTCATCAGATGACACAAGAAATCCCCATTGAGTGTTTATTTTCTCATCTGAAGCCTGAGGACATCAACATGAGTAAAATTAAATTGTATTTTTTTTAAAAAAAGTCAAATAAAGAATGACAACGCTGTCAAAAATGATGCTATAGTAATTTTGTAAATATTTAGTCAATCGCTGCTGGATTTATAGACGTCTAGACGTTGAATAGCTAGGGTTCACAGCGTAATATGGGTGTAATCTGAGTTTTACTCACGTTTAGAATGAGATTTGTTGATGATGATAGATATAAAGCACTTAAAAACCATAGCGACCCTGAAAGAAACCGGATCACTGGTCAATACAGCGCGTGAGTTATTCCTTACTCAGTCAGCACTTTCTCATCAGATCAAAGATCTGGAAAACAAACTGGATTGTCAGTTATTTGAACGCAAGACTCAACCCGTGCGATTTACCCCTCAGGGGATGCTATTGTTGGAACTGGCAAATGACGTACTCCCCAAAGTAGAAGCGACCAAATGTCGCCTCAAGGAAAGCCTCAATCAACCTATTTCACAACTACGACTCAGTGTTGAATGCCATGCTTGTTTTCACTGGTTGCTGCCAACGATTAAAGAATTTAATAATTTCTGGCCTGACATAAAAGTCGATTATGAGCGCGGTTTTAGCTATGACGCAATTCCGGAGCTACTCAGCGACGAACTTGATCTGGTTTTGACTTCAGATATTCGCGAACCAGATCAAGTTGAATATGCACATATTTTCGACTTTAAGCTCAAGCTTATTGTCGCCCCTGATCACGAGCTGGCTAAAAAAGCCTATGTCACGGCACTTGATCTCAAAGACGAAACCATTATTTCTTATCCTATTCCGAAAGAGCGCCAGGATATATTCAAACACTTTATTCAAAACGCTCGCTTTGACGGCACGCTAAAAACCGTCGACCAAGGGTTACTGATATTTCAGCTAGTCAGTGCCGGTATGGGTGTTGCGGCCCTACCAGATTGGCTGGTTACGCCCTACGAAAGCCAGGGTCTGATCAAGTCAATTCCATTAGGCGCACTTGGACTAAACCGTCCTATGTACTTAGCAATGAAAAAGAACATGAAGGATAACCCGGTGTACCGACACTTCCTGAACACCTGCAAGCAATCTGTGAGTCGTTAATCCGCAATCGAGTGGATTTACACTACGCAATTGCCAGGCAATAGGAGTAAACTAAGCGCAAACTACATAAACGGATACTTTTATGTTTGAAGCGAAAAAGGTCATTGGCTCACTATTGATGCCCTTACCACTAACGCTACTATTGATTGCGCTTGCTTTACTGTTTGTTGCAAAAACAAATCGCAAATCTTATTTGTTTAGTTGGCTGGCCGTGCTAAGTCTCTGGGCTATCAGCACCCCTTTTGTTGCAGCCAAACTGATAAGCCCCATTGAAGCAAAATTGCGCCCTTTTTCGATTCATAAGCATCAGGATGTCGACTATATCCTTGTGCTTGGGTGTAGCCTTAGCCCGAATGACAGGCTAACGGCCAATTTACAGCTATCCGGTTGTGCCTTATCTCGCCTCACAGAAGGTCTGAGACTCAGTCATCAGTATCCTAATGCCTACCTGATTGTATCAGGCGCAGGTCACAGCAAAGCTACCAGCAGTCGATTAATGGCTAACACAGCAATCGCATTAGGTACGCCTGCTAGCAAAATAATCCAAAACCCAAAGGCCAGAGACACGGCGGACGAAGCTTTGTTACTTGCAAGCAAACTGGTTGACAGTAAAGTGGCGTTGGTCACATCTGCCAGCCATATGACACGTGCACAGAATTTGTTCGCCGCCCAGGGCGTTGATACCATTGCAGCACCGGTACAATTTTATAGCTTCATAAATACACCTGACTATAAACGTTTTATTGCCAGTGCATCCGTGCTGCAAGCCGTCACCACCTATGCACACGAAGTGTTGGGGCTGCAGTGGATTGCGTTGCGTCGTATGATTGACCCTCAGGCGTTATAAACTAGTCCAAAAGTCGGACACATTGCACCTAATTACACACTGATTAGCGATGAATCAGAGCTTAAAAGCGCAAAAAATTGAAAAATTCCTCAAAAATAGGTATAAATATCGTTTAATCTTAACCTGCGTATCCGCGTATAACACGACTGGGATTTACGATGAGTAAACTAGATAAAACTGAAGTTTTAAGTGCATTTGAAGCCGCATATGAAGCCGCCAACGGCAAAAAGCCTGAGATCACCACTAAGCCTGGCTGGTACAGCATTGACGGTGGCAAAAATATGCGTCTGGCAGATGTAGCAGCTTTAACCGAAGAGCTAACTTCAGGAACAGCCGCAACAGAACAAGCTGCGCCAAAGAAAAAAGCAACAACGAAGGCCACTACGCCTGCTGTTAAAAAAGCAGCGCCGTTTACGGTTGTTAAAGCCAATGATGATGGCTATACCGCAGAAGAAGCTTGGATCATTGAGCTGGCTGAAAAGGATCATGATTGCCGCCTGCCACGTGGCGTTGTGTAATCACCTTTTGTGTGGGCCAGCACATGCTGGCTCATTCTCTTCTAAAGTTTCGACTATTCAGTCACCTGTCACTAAAACTTTGCTATTTCCTGACACATTCGGCTATGCTTTTGTGCAATAAAACATCACTTGAGCAAAGTAAGCAATGTACCTTCTCTACCGCTGCTATCATTTTTTACTGAAATCGATTGTCAGATTTTTTGGTATTCCCGCACCTCAGCTATACCAGGGTACACAAGGGCTGGACAATGCTATTGCTGACTTATCTTTACCCGATAAGGCTCAGGTCATGGTTGTCACAGACACAGTGTTACACAAGTTAGAGATCATTAAACCTGTGCTTAATGCCCTAAACACTCGCAACTTGTGTCCGGTTATATACGATCAGGTTCAAGCCAATCCCACAATAGAGAACATTGAACAAGGATATCAGACTTATAAGCAACATCGCTGTGAGGCCATCATTAGTGTAGGAGGCGGATCAGTACTGGATGCCGCAAAGTTAATCGGTGCCCGTGTTGTCAGACCAACTCGTTCAGTCGATGCTTTTTCAGGGTTATTTAAGGTGCTTAAAACACTGCCCCCGAACATCGCCATCCCCACAACGGCAGGCACAGGTTCAGAAACCACAGTTGCAGCAGTATTTAACGATAATAAACATAATAAAAAGCTCGCCGCAGCAGACTTTTGCCTGGTACCTCAGCGGGCAGTTTTGATCAGTCAACTCACCACAAGCTTACCCGCAGGGATCACAGCTACCACGGCGATAGACGCACTGACACACGCCATTGAGGCTTTGTTGAGTATCAATGCCACTAAGCGCACCGATGACAAAGCACTTGAGGCATGTTCACTCATATTTACCCATTTACCAACCGCCTATCAACACGGCCAGGATTTGAATGCAAGAGAAAAGCTGTTGTATGCTTCATTTCTGGCCGGACAGGCATTTACTCGAACTTCGGTTGGCTATATTCATGCCATTTCACATCAACTTACAGCCAGATATGGCACGCCGCATGGCCTTGCAAATGCGGTGCTGTTATTACCTGTGCTGCACTGGTATGGCAGCAGAATACATCCTCAGCTGGCAAAGATTGCTCGCCACTGTAGTCTGACTTCTTTGGACTACCCCGAAGCGCAACAGGCTGAGGATCTCATCACTCATATCACTCGCTTACTTGCACAATTGGATATTCAGACTCAACTTAATGAGGTGCTCAAAGACGACATTCAATCATTGGCAAGAATGGCACTCGACGAAGCGCATCCTGACTATCCGGTACCGCATTTTATGGCACTTCCGGATTGCCAGCATATATTGGCACAGATCCGGGCCTGACCTGCGACAAATTAGCTCACCACACTAGTATCATTGCGAAACCGCTGGCGAGCCACTTTGCCCCAATATGGATCCTGATAAGTGTCCTCTTGCACGCCCTCTATCCCGGCAGACGCAATTGCGCGGTGCCAAAATTGCGTTGCGTACTCAGCACCAGCGATTTGTTTAATAGTCCATAAACCCGGCTGATTGGCCCAAAGAGTATGAGCAAATTGGGCACCTTGCCCTGCTTTACGGTATCGCGGCACAATATAAAACTCACACACCTCAAATTCATCTTTCTGATGCTGCGCGATTGCCGCCAAACCTACCGGCGTTTCATTGTCATACCACAAATAGCCTGTGACATTCCCCTCCAGCACAGTATCTAGCGCAAACAAGCCATCCGCGCCGGGGTTTTTATTTGTGATTGCTGAAAACTCAGCCTCATAAGCCTGGGCTAAGTTCAGGTAAACAGGCAGGTTATGAGTGTCGACCAGAATAAGCATGCGGCACCTCCATTATTTACTAATATACAACGGTGAGTATATTACGAAATTAAGGATGTAATGTGCAGCACACTCCGGCACATGGGATGCTGGTTGAGTTATTAACGTGGCAAACCTGCTTCATCACCAGGGACAACATCCTGTTCAAGCAGCGCTTCGGCACACCACTTTTGCATCGCAGGACATGTCGCCACTTTGTCCATATAAGCTTTGGCTAGTGGCCCGAGGTCAATGCCATAGGTGATGAAGCGCATCACTACAGGTGCAAACATGGCATCAACAATGCTCCAGCGGCCAAATAGCCAACCACCGTGTCCTTCAAATTCACTCAGCTGCGCTTGCCAAATTTGGCCAATCCGCGCGATGTCTTTTTGCGCCGCCGCCGATAACTGTACATGCCTCTGTGCCCTGATATTCATTGGCATCTCTGCTCTGAGTGCTAAAAAGCCACTGTGCATTTCTGAACTCAGCGCCCGTGCTCTGGCACGCAACTTAGGGCAAGCAGGCCAGGCCTCCCCTGATAAATAAGCTTCATTGATATATTCACAAATTGCCAGTGACTCCCACACAACCAGTTCACCATCAACCAATAATGGGACTTTTTGTGTCGGGCTAAGTCCGGACAGCGCCTTGTAGAACCCCTCAGTCTCCAATTTAAGTACCACCTCCTCGAAATTTAATTCATATCTTTCAATCATTAACCAAGCTCTTAGTGACCAGGTGGAGTAGTTTTTATTTCCGATATAGAGTTTCATTGTCGCCCTCAAGTCATTGCATGTGTTTGTTAGTTGCTCTACTTTAGGTTGCAAATTGATCTTAAACCAGCGGATAATTCTGATATCAAACATCAATATCTCTTATGAGTATGGACATAGAATCTCTACGTAGCTTTATCGCCTGTGTCGAAAACGGCAGCTTTACCCGGGCAGCCAGCCAACTGCACCGAACTCAATCAGCAATCAGTATGCAAATGAAAAAACTCCAGCAGGACGTAGGTAAACCCTTATTTGAAAAGTCAGGTCGCAAGCTACACTTGACTCAGGATGGCCATACTTTGATGCGTTATGCCAGACGGTTAGTACGCTTACACGACGATACCCTGACTTACATGCGCAGCAGCGAGCGAATCACTCAGCTTAGACTCGGATGTCCTGACGATTATGCTGAGACTATTTTACCTAGACTTGTCAACCAATTACATCAACACTGGCCAAACCTGGAACTGGACATTCACTGTATGTCAAGCAACCGAATAAAGGATGCACTGGACCAGAGCGAATTAGACTTGGGCATCATTACTCGCAGTCCGGATTCTGAAGAAGGGTTACTTCTATACCATGATCAGGGCGTCTGGGTTGGAAAACCTCATTCGAAAGCACCTTTACCGTTGGCCATATTTCAACGAGACTGCCGCTTTCATCAGGCAGCCACTGAGGGGTTGATGAAACAAGAGCGACCATTCAAGATCATTGCAAACTGTGGCAGTGCATCCGCTTTACGCGCACTGGTTAAGGCGGGACTGGCAGTGGGCGCATTGGCAAGAAGTAGCGCACAGGATCTTAATATCATTACACATTCAGGTCTTCCTGCATTGCCGGCTATTGAAGTGGTGCTGATCAGAAGCAATACAACGGCTAACCCGGTGAAAGAAGATGATTTACGCACTCTCTGTGATGCAATCCAACGTTTTGATTAGTCTATTAATCTTTGCTCACATTCACTCTACATGCGCTTACATTTTATGACAGGCCACAAACAGACTCTCACAAGGACTCAGCTTAAACTTGTCAGCAAGTTAATCAAACGGAATGACAGCAATGAAATCTTTATCTCTCCTCACACTCGTTTTTGCAGTTTCAGCCTCTTTCGCAACACAGGCTGCACAACATGATGAAAAACACCGCGTAGGTGCACAACTATTCGGCGGCAGCGCTTCATATAAAAGCTCTGATCAGGATGGGGATGGCGTTACGCATGTTTATGCATATTATAACTATCAATATGATTCTACCTGGGCGCTGGAAGCGGGTATCAACACAGGTATGGAAGCCGATGAGTGGAAGTGTACAGATGACAACGACGATAAATTTACGTGTACACGCAATGACAAGGCGCTATTTGAAATCGGCGCAAACGAATTAGATTATGACAACTTTGTACTTGCGGTAAAAGGCCAGTATCAGCTCACCGAGAATAACTACTTGTATGGTAAGGTCGGTGCACATTATTACGATTACGAAATTGGCTACAAAGGTAAAAACATGGTTGAGGAAGATGGGGTCAGCTTTTTAGCTGAGGCAGGCTGGCAATACGACTGGGACAATGGTTTGTCAGTTAATGCTGCTATTCAATATATGGATATGGGCGACCTAGATACCTCAAGTCTGGGTGTAGGCATCAGTTATCGCTTCTAAATGAAGCAGCAAAACGCGCAGCTATAGGCTGCGCGTTTAGTATTAGCTCTGCAATAATTGCTGCTGCAATAGCTGGACTTCATCACGTATACTCGCGGCTTTCTCGAACTCCAACTCACGCGCATACTGCATCATCTGAGCCTCCAGTTGCTTAATCTGCTCTGTGAGCTCTGTCACACTCTGACCCTGTTTGACAACCGCCGGCTGTTTCGCCGCTTTGGAAATCTTCGCAGCTTGTTCCGGCGACACTTCTTCACCTAAGTCCATTACATCAGTGATCTTTTTAACCAAAGCTTGTGGCTTCAGGCCATGCTTTTCATTATAAGCATGTTGAATAGCACGACGTCGTTCCGTTTCATCAATTGCCTGTCGCATAGATTTGGTTACCACGTCACCATACAAGATCGCTTTACCGTTAATATGTCGCGCAGCCCGACCAATCGTCTGGATCAGAGAGCGGGTCGAGCGTAAAAAGCCCTCTTTATCTGCATCCAGGATCGCCACCAAAGATACTTCGGGCATATCCAGGCCCTCTCTCAGCAAGTTAATACCGACCAACACATCAAAGACACCTTTACGTAAATCACGAATAATCTCCATACGCTCCACGGTATCTATGTCCGAGTGTAAATAACGTACCCGGACATCATGATCATTGAGGTAGTCAGTCAAATCTTCCGCCATACGCTTGGTCAAGGTTGTAACCAGGACTCGTTCCTGCAATTCAACCCGCCGATAGATTTCCGAGAGCAGATCGTCAACCTGAGTCGCAACAGGGCGCACTTCCAATATAGGATCGAGTAATCCTGTCGGACGGATCACCTGCTCTGCCACTTCCCCGCTCGAGCGCTCGATTTCATAATCACCCGGCGTCGCCGAAACATAAATCGTTTGCGGTGCGATTGCCTCAAACTCTTCGAATTTGAGAGGCCGGTTATCCATGGCAGAAGGCAATCTGAAACCATATTCAACCAGGTTTTCTTTACGGCTGCGATCTCCCTTATACATGGCACCTATCTGTGACACCGTGACATGAGACTCATCAATGATCATTAGTGCGTCGTCTGGTAAATAATCCAGTAAGGTTGGCGGCGGCTCGCCGGGTGCTCGCCCAGATAAATAACGACTATAATTCTCAATGCCTGAGCAATAACCAAGCTCGGTCATCATCTCAATATCATATTGCGTGCGCTGAGCAACCCGCTGCTCCTCTACCAGCCGGTTATCGGTCAGCAATTTATTGCGACGCTCTTTAAGTTCCAGTTTGATTTTCTCAATCGCATCTAAGATTTTCTCGCGCGGCGTGACGTAGTGAGTTTTTGGGTAAATCGTGGCACGCACTAAGTGCTTTTCAACCGCTCCGGTGAGCGGGTCAAACATGCTGATCCGTTCAATTTCTTCATCGAACATTTCCACCCGGATCGCATAGGTATCTGATTCTGCTGGGAAGATGTCAATGACTTCTCCCCTGACCCGATACGTACCACGGCTAAAATCCATGTCGTTACGGGTATATTGAAGCTCCGCCAAACGTCGCAACATAGCTCGTTGCTCCATAGTTTCACCCACTTTAAGCAACAGCATCATTTTCATGTAAGAGTCAGGGTCGCCCAAACCATAAATCGCAGAAACCGAAGCAACAATGATCGTATCCCGACGCTCCAACAAGGCTTTTGTTGCAGACAAACGCATCTGCTCGATATGTTCATTAATTGAAGCGTCTTTTTCTATAAACGTATCACTGGCTACAACATAGGCTTCAGGCTGATAATAATCATAATAAGAGACAAAATACTCCACCGCATTGTTGGGGAAAAACTCTTTCATCTCACCATACAACTGCGCCGCGAGGGTTTTGTTGTGCGCCATAATAATGGTTGGCCGGTTCAAGTTATGAATAATATTGGCCATGGTAAAGGTTTTACCTGTACCAGTTGCACCCAGCAAGGTCTGATGTGCCAGACCTGCTTCTAAGCCATCACACAACTGTGCAATGGCTGTAGGCTGATCACCATTGGGTGAAAACTCGGAAACCAGGTCAAATACATCACTCATACTGTTTTCTCCAGAGGTTGACTCACTCGCATCGCATTAAGGGTGCTTGTAAACCATTTATACGCCAGTATTGCCGTGAAAAGGTTACCAACTGCAGCACCGATAAACAGCCCCTGAATACCCGCAAAATGTGACCCCAGGTAGGCACAAGGCACATAAAAGACAAACAGACGGACTATGCTCAATACTAATGCCCGCATTGGCTTATGTAATGCGTTAAATGACGAGTTAGTGAGAATGATCACCCCTTGCAAACCATAACTCAGTGGCAAGGTATAGATAAATAGTTTAATAATGTCGATTACCTGAGGCTCATCACCAAATGCCTGACTAATCCAGTGTGAAGATGCAATAAGCAAGATGTAGATAGCAAATTGCCATGCCATCACAAATTTCAAAGTAGTCTGATAAGCATCTTCAACACGCTGATATTTCTGAGCACCAAAATTCTGACTGACGAACGGAGGTAAGGTCATAGACAGCGCCAATACTACGAGACTGGCAATAGACTCTATACGGCTGCCCACACCAAAAGCCGCCACAGCTTCAGCACCATAAGTGGCGATAATTGCGGTCATGACTGCCATGGCGATTGGCGTGAGCATATTTGCTCCGGCGGCTGGCAAGCCAATCTTGAGTATTTTACTAGTCGCCTGGAAGATGCTCTGCTGTGGGCTGGAGAATTGTAGTAAGCGCTTCTTAACAGTCAGTAAGTATAAAATAAATACAACGCCAACGCTCCAGGCTATCACACTGGCTATCGCTGCACCTTTCACTCCTAGCTCAGGAAATGGGCCGTAGCCAAAAATAAGCAAAGGGTCCAGGATCGCATTAATAAGTCCACCCAATCCCATAATCAGGCTTGGCGTCTTTGTATCACCACTGGCCCTGAGAATAGAGTTGCCTATCATCGGCATAATCAAGAATACAGCCCCTGCAAACCAAATCGAAATATAGTCATAGATATAAGGCATGGTTTGCGGACTTGCGCCCAGTAATGTGAATATAGGCTCAATTAACACATAACCAATGGCCGACAAAACAGCAACCATCACCGCGGAGACTAATAAAGCGACAAACCCATCAAACTTAGCTTCATCCATATTATTAGCACCCAGAGCTTTAGCAATGACCGCCGACGTACCAATACCAAGTCCGATTGCAAGACTGATGACAGTAAAGGTAACAGGGAAAGTAAAGCTGACTGCTGCAAGCGGCTCAGTACCTAGCAAACTAATGAAAAAGGTATCAATTAAGTTAAAACTCATCAGAGTGATCATGCCAAAAATCATGGGGACGGTCATACGTCTTAGCGTTAGGGCGATTGACCCATTGAGAATATCACTACCTGGACTTGATTGACGAACTTCGGACATAGTTTGCTTTACCTCATGTAGAAGCGGGTATTCTAATGGATCACCCTCTGTGATGCACTCAATTAAACAGCCATTTATATGTAGATACGATACGTACAACCTGCCTATATAGATGTCATACCTTGTTGCATTTTGCTTCTATCTCAATGTGCTTGTACTAAATTGGCCATACACGGACCCATAACAAAGAAAGTAAGTTATGCCTCGATGCTGACCACGCCCGGATAGGGCAATAAAATTGTTTTATTGGGGTATTTCACATCAACTCAAACTTATTTAGGAAAAAGTCGGTTTTTTATCGCACCAGGACTTGATTCGGGTCACTTTTTGCACATTGTTGGTGCTGATACGAAATAAATCCGTCATATTTTGCATTTCTCATTCCAGATTGACGCAATTTATATAAGCCACTGAATAATAATAACAAAATATTTTTCACCAAAACCCTTGCATCGTCGCTATACCCCGGAATAACTGGCTTTGTAAGACTTTTTAAAGTTTAATAAACAATGTTATCCACAGATTCCGTGGATAACTTATCACAGCCTTTAAAAATAAAGGCCTAGCCTACGATCCAGACAAAGGATCGCAACATATACGATGATCCTGCCACTAACGGGCTGGGATCAAGTAACAATTCAAAGCAAGATCGCACTCCTTTAGACCAATATTAGAATATTGCAAATTTGAGGCGACACGAGCAAAAAACACTTAAACCATTGACTATTAAGGGGTTTGTATTTTTCACAACATTTATATGCAATAATTCTGTATATATTGAGTAATTTTTGTGCAATAAATTCCAATTATACTGGATTGTTATTCGATCATTTCTAAGATCTTTTCCGGATCTCACAGTGTCACAATTATTGATCCCAACTAAAGTGTAAAAAAAACTCTCTTCGAACAAAAATAAGACATAAACACCAAAAATTAGACATTTTGTGATCGAGCCGAATTCCCCGCTCAGGATTCCTGGTCGCTCTTAAGAGCATCAAGAGGCCTATCAGGCAGCTAAAAAAGGGGCAAATCGCGCATTAATTCAACGAACGGACTGCTTTTTTACAATTCAATGATTTTTATTGTTGACACCTTGCCTAGCGGTCATTAATATTTCGCCCCGTTGAGAGACATGCTTCCCCCTTAGCTCAGTTGGTTAGAGCGACGGACTGTTAATCCGCAGGTCCCCCGTTCGAGTCGGGGAGGGGGAGCCAATCTTTCAATGGAAACGATTCCCCCTTAGCTCAGTTGGTTAGAGCGACGGACTGTTAATCCGCAGGTCCCCCGTTCGAGTCGGGGAGGGGGAGCCAATTTTTATAGGCTTATCGTTTCTACTCTAAGAAGTTCCCCCTTAGCTCAGTTGGTTAGAGCGACGGACTGTTAATCCGCAGGTCCCCCGTTCGAGTCGGGGAGGGGGAGCCATTTAGAGTAAATTCATATTTGTTCCCCCTTAGCTCAGTTGGTTAGAGCGACGGACTGTTAATCCGCAGGTCCCCCGTTCGAGTCGGGGAGGGGGAGCCAACCTACTTCACTCCTACATTTTCTTTTTTCACCTTTTATTTCCTTGTATATCTTTTGGCAATTGTTCGAATATATTAGACTTTTTCCAATGAATGCTCTACCCTACAGGCATTCTAGGCGGCTATTTCACTCCTCAAAAAGCTGCTGATGCAAGTCAGTCGACGAATGGAATTTAATCCCAATTTCAGGTAGATGAATAACAATGGCAGGTTTTAAAAAACTCATATTTCTCCAGCTCATTTCCTGGATTGTTTTTTCTGCGCTTGGTAGCTTCTTGATCGCAAGCAGCTTTGATAATGCCGTCAGCAGAGCCCAGCAAAATGCACAGAGCATGGTGAGTAATTACATCCAGGAAAAAACCATGGCGGATGTCACGCCTGAGCACATACGCTTATCTTTGGGTAGTGGCAACGTATTTTCTTCTTTTATTGTCCGCGACTTTGCCGGGCAAACCGTTTTGAACATCAATACTCAAGGTGAAATGCCTGTACTGGCGGGTATCATCGCAGATGCGATGAACTCCATCCGGCCGCAATTTGCAGTCAATAAGAGTAAAGACATAAAAATAGAGTTTCTGATCAATGTAGAGAGTCAAGCTGAACTGCTACAGCAAGCATTGATTTTTATGATCATCATCTCAGCACTGATGGCCTTTTTCCCTATTTTTTATATGAAGACCATTTATCGCAAGCTAAATCGCAATGTTAGCATGACGGTTGCCGATGCAGTGGACATCTACATCACACAAAACCAAGTGTCTGAAAGCATAGATCAGGATTTCAATACCAATAAAGTGGCTGATCTGGGCGCTGAGCTGGCCCCCTCATTCAACCGACTTGCCCACTTTCTTAAAAGCAAACAGGAAGACATTAAGTCGGCTGCTCAGTCAATAAAGCAAGAAGCTTATAAAGATGTGGTGACCGGTCTTGGCAACCGTAATATGTTTGTTGAATATTACGAACACCAGATTGAGTCTGCCACTGATAAAAGCTTTGGTTCACTTGCCATGGTTCGTTGTAGCGAATTGCAAATGATTAACCAGACCCGGGGGTATCAAAAAGGCGATCTATATATCAAAGGGATTGCTGACATCGTTAAGCACGTTAGTGGTACCTATACGGGCAGTCAGGTGTTCCGTCTCAACAGCTCCGACTTTGCCGTTATCTTACCGAATATTCCGTCAAAAGAAGCAGAACGATTTGGTGAAACCCTGCAAGCCAGATTCACTCAATATCAGCAAAACCAAGAGCTAAGTTCGGTTGCCAACACAGGTATTGTGCCTTACGAATCAGGTAAGCCATTAGGCGAGTTACTATCTGTTGTGGATAACGCCATGAGTATGGCACAGAGCAAGCAAGCCAATGCCTGGCACCTGCAGCGAGAAACAGACCTGGTTAATAATGTCGGCGCCGGATTTGGTAACCAGAACTGGCGACGTGTTATCCGTGAAGTCATTGAAAGCCGTCGGGTTATGCTGATGATGCAAAACATCATGCCGATCGGAAAAAATGTTAAAGCCTATGCTGAAATTCAGGCCCGATTTAAAACCGAAGACGGACAAATGCTGCCAACGGCTTCTTTTCTGGCAATGGCCGAAAAATTGGAAATGGCAGTAGAGATTGATCAGCTTATCATTGATACCTCAATCGAGATGATTAAATCCCGTAATTTCAATGAAAAGTTCTTTGGTATTAATGTCACAGCGTCCAGCGCCCACAGTGATCAGTTTGTTATCTGGCTTGAACGCCGTCTGCTAAAAGAGGCTAATCTGGCGTCGAAACTCATCTTTGAAGTCAGTGAATTCGGTTTGCAACAAAACATAAAAGCCAGTAAACGCTTTATTGATATGGTACACCGGGTTGGCGCCCGTATTACAGTTGAGCGTTTCGGTGTTGGGCTCACCTCCTTTAAGTTCTTCCGCGATCTGAAACCAGACTTTATCAAGATGGATGCAAGCTACACGCGTGGCCTTGAAGAAGATAAAAACAACCAATACTTCATGCGTCTGATGGTCGACCTTGCCCACCGAATTGGTGTCAGTGTGTTTGCAGAAGGGGTCGAAAGTCAGGAAGAAAAGCACATCGTTGAGACCTTATGCCTGGATGGCGTTCAGGGTTACTACATCGAAAAGCCAAAAGAAATTTAATACTCTGATGACAATAGGGCAAGCCTATTGCCCTATTGTCAACTTTAATAGCCATTTTTAACAAACTTTCCCCCTTAACACCTGGCTAAATACTGTGATCTCCGGCCCGAAATTGTTAGAATTCTCAGTCTATTCTGGTTCTCTGTAAATTCATTCACACTAAGGGGCAAGCATGACAGAGTATATTCTGTTGCTTATTGGCACAGTGTTGGTAAATAACTTTGTATTGGTGCAATTCCTCGGTTTGTGCCCATTTATGGGTGTGTCGGGCAAACTTGAAACAGCCATCGGCATGTCACTTGCGACCACCTTTGTACTGACATTGGCATCCGTCACCAGTTATTTAGTTAATCAGTACATTTTGCTTCCCCTGGATCTCACTTTTCTGCGCACGATGAGCTTTATTTTGGTGATTGCTGTGGTTGTGCAATTCACAGAGATGGTCGTACGCAAGACCAGCCCAACCTTATATCGGCTACTCGGTATATTTTTACCTCTGATCACCACCAACTGTGCGGTGTTAGGGGTCGCACTACTTAACATCAAAAATGACCACACTTTTATCGGTTCGGCGGTGTATGGCTTTGGTGCTGCTGTAGGCTTTTCATTGGTGCTGGTTTTATTTGCCGCATTGCGAGAACGTCTCGCTGTAGCAGATGTGCCTACGCCGTTTAAGGGCGCATCCATCGCGATGATCACAGCCGGACTGATGTCACTGGCCTTTATGGGTTTTTCTGGATTGGTGAAGTTCTGAGATGACACTGTTTTTTTACGCACTTATCGCCATCGGTGCTCTGGCGCTGGTATTTGGCCTTATCCTCGGCTACGCAGCCGTAAAATATCGAGTTGAAAGCAACCCCATTGTTGATCAGGTGGATGCCATCTTGCCACAAACACAATGTGGTCAATGTGGCTATCCAGGTTGTCGCCCTTATGCAGAAGCTATTGCGAATGGCGATGATGTCAATAAGTGCCCGCCAGGCGGTGAAGCAACGGTTAAAAAGCTCGCTGATTTAATGGGCGTTGAAGCTAAACCGCTTGCAGGTGGTGAGGAAGCCGAACCCATTAAAAAGGTCGCCTATATTCGCGAAGATGAATGCATTGGCTGCACTAAGTGTATCCAGGCCTGCCCAGTTGATGCCATTGTTGGCGCAACCCGCCAGATGCACACCGTCATTGCCGATGAGTGTACTGGCTGCGACCTGTGTGTTGACCCCTGCCCTGTCGATTGTATTGATATGATCCCGGTGGCACAAACCGTACAAACCTGGAAATGGCAAATTGATGCTATTCCTGTAAAGCAAATCGACTAAGAGGTTTAAGTGGAAACTTTACTTGAACAAATTGAACACGGTAAATTGTGGCAATTTCCCGGTGGCATTCATCCGCCGGAGCAAAAATCTGTGTCAAATCAGGCGAGTATTGGTCGTATTCCCCTGCCCGACTATCTGGTGCTACCTCTGAAACAACACATAGGTGCCAATGGCCAGTTACTGGTCAATAAAGGAGATACCGTACTTAAAGGCCAGGCATTAACCCGCCCGGGTGCAAACTGGTCATTACCGGTGCATGCCCCGACGTCCGGTGTGATCAGTGATATTAAACCAATGCCTTCAGCGCACCCTTCTGCGCTACCAGAGCTAAGTATTGTCCTCACTCCAGATGGCGAGGACTGCTGGTGTGAGCTTAACCCGGTGGCAGACTATACGCAGTTAGACAATCAGACCTTAATCGACATTATTCACCATGCCGGTATTGCCGGAATGGGTGGTGCAGGTTTCCCAACCTATGTAAAAGCCGACAGCGCCAAGCATAAACCCATCGAGTTTTTAGTGGTCAATGGCGTGGAATGTGAGCCGTATATCACCGCCGATGATCTGTTGATGCGCGAACATGCCGAGCAAATTGTGCAGGGTATCGAGATTATGCAGCATCTGCTTAATCCAGAATATGTTTTGGTCGGTATCGAAACTAATAAACCCGAAGCCATCGAGGCAATGACAGCTGCCGCAGCACACAACAGTAAGATTCTCATCCGTAGTCTGCCTGTTAAATATCCTTCAGGTGGTGAAAAGCAGTTAATACAAGTACTTACCTCGAAGGAGGTCCCCAGTGGCGGGATCCCTGCTGATGTCGGTGTTCTGGTGCAGAATGTCGGCACTTTGTTTGCTGTCAGCGAAGCCGTGTCTAAAGGAAAACCTCTGATTGAGCGTGTTGTGACCGTGACTGGCAACACCATCCAGACTCCGCAAAATGTCTGGGCCTTGCTGGGCACTGAGATTAAGCACTTACTTACTTGTCAAGGCTTTGACCCCGTAACTGAGCAACGCGTCATCATGGGTGGGCCTATGATGGGCTTTACTTTACCAACGGTACGGATCCCAGTGGTAAAAACCACCAACTGTATTCTGGCCCCGGATAATCAGGAGCTTGCCGTTGCAGGCCCCGAGCAAGCTTGTATTCGCTGTAGTGCTTGTGCTGACGCCTGTCCACAAACGCTGCTGCCGCAGCAGCTGCAGTGGTTTGCCAAAGGTAAAGAGTACGACAAACTCGAAGAGCACAACCTGTTTGACTGCATTGAATGTGGCGCCTGTGCCTATGTCTGTCCAAGTGAAATTCCACTGGTACAATATTATCGGGTTGCCAAAGCCGAGATCCGTGAACAGAAGCTCGAAAAAGTAAAAGCTGAACGGGCTAAAGAACGCTTTGAAGCACGTAAAGAGCGACTGGAACGCGATCAGGAAGAACGCCAAAATCGTCACAAACGGCCAGCACGCAGCACCCCTCGAAATACCGAGCAACAAGACAAAGTCAGTGCAGCAATGGAACGCGTTAAACAGAAAAAAGACAGTCAGTCGGCAGTGCAGGCCGCCATCGAACGAGCTAAGGCCAAAAAAGCCGCCGATGGCACATTGGAACCAGATAATTCAGAGGTCGCGCTGGAGCGCGCTAAGCGAAAAGAAAAAGCGCGTCAGTATAAAGCAGAAAAAGACGCCCAGGCTTCACCTGAAATGCATGCGGGTGGAGAAGGATCACGCAAAGATGCCGTTGCTGCCGCAATAGCACGCGCCAAGGCCAAAAAAGCGGCCCAACAAAGTGATACAGCTGAACCGAAAACAGCAACCGACGACCCGCGTAAAGCAGCTGTCGCTGCCGCAATAGCTCGTGCTAAAGCCAAAAAAGCGGCGCAACAGGATGATCAACCAGCGCAACAACAAAGCGACGAGGCAGACAGCGATCCGCGCAAAGCCGCTGTTGCAGCTGCCATTGCCCGTGCTAAGGCTAAGAAAGCCGCCAAAGAGGCCGAGCAACAAACAGACGCAGAGCCTGCAGAGACTGACGCTGCACCGGAAGATCCTCGCAAGGCCGCTGTTGCCGCGGCCATTGCCCGCGCCAAGGCTAAGAAAGCCGCCAAAGAGGCCGAGCAACAAACAGACGCAGAGCCTGCAGAGACTGACGCTGAACCGGAAGATCCTCGCAAGGCCGCCGTTGCCGCTGCCATTGCCCGTGCCAAGGCTAAGAAAGCCGCCAAAGAGGCCGAGCAACAAGCAGACTCTGAGCCTGCTGAGATTGACGCTGAACCGGAAGATCCTCGCAAGGCCGCCGTTGCTGCTGCCATTGCCCGTGCCAAGGCTAAGAAAGCCGCAAAAGAGGCCGAGCAACAAGCAGACTCTGAGCCTGCTGAGATTGACGCTGAACCGGAAGACCCTCGCAAAGCCGCCAAAGAAGCCGAGCAGCAAGCAGACGCAGAGCCTGCTGAGATTGACGCTGAACCGGAAGACCCTCGCAAGGCCGCCGTTGCCGCTGCCATTGCCCGTGCCAAGGCTAAGAAAGCCGCAAAAGAGGCCCAGCAACAAGCAGACTCAGAGCCTGCTGAGATTGACGCTGCACCGGAAGATCCTCGTAAGGCCGCCGTTGCCGCTGCCATTGCCCGTGCTAAGGCAAAAAAAGCCGCAAAAGAGGCCGAGCAACAAGCAGACGCAGAACCGGCCGATTCAGCGCCCGAAAATGAAGCGCCCCTGAGCGCGGAAGAAAAACGTCAAGCGGCAATTAAAGCCGCCGTGGCACGCGCAAAAGCGAAAAAGCAGGCCGCCGCCAAAGACCAAGAAGGAAATGATCTGTCATGAAATTAACCATGGCTTCATCGCCCCACAATCACAGCCATAAAACACTTAGCCGTCTGATGCTGACAGTGCTCGCTGCGTGTGTCCCAGGCATTTTAGTGCAAAGTTACTTTTTCGGTCCTGGTACCCTACTCCAGCTACTACTGGCGTTGCTGACTGTCAGCGCGACCGAAGCCGCTATGGTGAAACTACGTGGTCGCCCTGTTTGGCCAACACTCAGTGATGGCAGTGCCTGGCTGACCGCAGTGCTGCTCGCGGTGAGTATTCCACCTTTGGCCCCCTGGTGGGTCACTGTAATTGGCTGTGTATTTGCCATTGCCATAGTCAAGCAGCTCTATGGGGGTCTGGGCTTTAACCTGTTCAACCCCGCGATGGCTGCATACGTTTTACTGCTAATCTCATTTCCGGTACAGATGACCAGCTGGACACCAATCATAGACATACAAGCAACACCGCTGTCTGTACTTGACCAATTGGCACTCATTTTTACTGAACAAACTCTTGCAGGAGTGCCGCTTGCGGAAGCACGCCAGGTCATTGATGGTACGACCTCAGCAACCCCGCTTGATCATGTCAAAACGGCCGTATCGCAAAATTTGACTGTCTCAGAAGCCACTGATAGTGCCGCGTTCGGGGAATATGCAGGACAAGGCTGGCAGTGGGTTAACCTGGCTTACTTGTTAGGCGGTTTGTACCTGCTAAAAGCCAAAATCATTAACTGGCATATCCCGGTGGCGTTTATTGTGACCCTGGCAATATGCAGCGGCCTGGGGTTTGCACTGTCTCCGGCAACGCAAGCAGGTACCCTGTTCCACCTGCTGAGCGGCGCAACTATGCTGGGCGCCTTTTTTATTGCCACCGATCCGGTGTCAGCCAGTACCACCAACCGCGGCCGTCTGATCTATGGCGCACTGATTGGGCTACTGGTTTATCTTATTCGTCATTTTGGTGGCTATCCGGACGCCGTTGCCTTTGCCGTTTTGATCATGAACATGGCGGTGCCTTTGATTGATTACTATACGCAGCCTCGTACTTACGGGCATGGAGCAAGCTCATGATCCTGTCATCAATGAAGAAAAATGGCCTTATTCTGACCGCCTTTGCACTAGCGACCACAGGTAGCGTCGCACTGGTACAAACCTTTACGGCGCCAGAAATTGCCAAACAGGAACAACGTCACCTGATGCGCGTCCTCACTCAGGTCATTCCACAGGCGCAATACGATAACGAGCTCTACCTAGACTGCACGGTAAGCAGTGCGCCGGAGCTGGGTCCTAACGGACCACATGTCATCTACCGAGCGCGTCTGCAAGATACCCCTGTCGCCCTGCTGGTACAACATATTACACCGCGTGGCTACAGCGGCAATATCGACATTCTGAGCGCAGTCTACAACAATGGTGAGATAGCCGGCGTACGCGTCACGCGCCATGAAGAAACCCCCGGTCTTGGCGATAAAGTCGAACTGGCAAAGTCTGACTGGATAACCCGTTTCAGTGGAACGGCCGTAACTCAAGAAAAAGACCCGGCTTTTAATGTCCAAAAAGATGGCGGGCAGTTTGATCAATTCACCGGTGCGACTATCACACCACGCGCCGTCGTTCAGAGTGTTAATGCCGCAGCCTGGTATGCCCGCAGCAATTTTGACACACTCTTTGCAGCGCCAAACCACTGTCAGGAGGCCATCGATGAGTGAATTTAAACAACTCGCCCACGAGGGGATGTGGAAAAACAACCCCGCACTCGTGCAGCTGCTGGGCCTGTGTCCGTTGCTGGCCGTCACCAGCACCATCACCAATGCTTTGGGCTTGGGGCTAGCCACTTTACTGGTACTGGTTGGCTCCAATGTCACAGTCTCAATTGTGCGAAACTGGGTCCCCAAAGACATCCGGATCCCGGTCTTTGTGATGATCATTGCCGCCTTCGTGACTATCGTACAACTACTCATGAACGCATACACGTTCGGTCTGTATCAGTCATTGGGGATTTTTATTCCGCTTATCGTCACCAACTGTGCCATCATTGGCCGTGCCGAAGCATATGCCTCTAAAAATACCCCCCTACTTTCGGCATGGGATGGCATTATGATGGGATTGGGCTTTGGTGCTGTGCTAGTGTTACTTGGCGCCATGCGCGAGTTAATTGGCCAGGGCACCCTGTTTGATGGTGCAAACCTGTTACTGGGCGACTGGGCTACGGCACTGCGGATCGAAGTCATCGAGTTCGACAGTCAATTTCTGGTGGCCATTTTACCGCCCGGCGCATTTTTAGGACTCGGTTTAATCATTGCAGCTAAGAATTATGTCGATGCCCGCAAAGAAGCCCAGGCTGAACCTGTCGGCAACCCTGAAAAGGCGCCACGAGCCAGGGTCACCAGCTTAGATTAATTCGTTGCGGGAAAGCCGTCACTTTCCCGCTCAACACCGATAAAATCAACAGCACAACCATACAGCAAGTAAGTCAGTACTATGAATAAAGCAAAACGACTCGAAATTCTCACCCGTCTGCGGGATGACAACCCTAACCCGGAGACTGAACTGGAATACACCTCGCCATTCGAGCTGCTGGTCGCCGTCACTTTGTCAGCTCAGGCCACTGATGTGAGTGTCAACAAAGCCACTCGTAAGCTGTTTCCCGTGGCTAACACACCACAGGCGATTATCGACCTGGGTGTCGACGGCCTGAGGGACTACATCAAAACCATCGGCTTATTTAACTCTAAAGCAAATAACGTCTACAAGATGTGTCATATTCTGATGGAACAGCATGGCGGTGAAGTCCCGGAGAACCGAGAGGCTCTTGAAGCCCTGCCTGGCGTCGGTCGTAAAACCGCTAACGTGGTGCTTAATTGTGCTTTCGGCTGGCCCACCATTGCTGTTGATACACACATTTTCCGTGTATCAAACCGCACTAAATTTGCCATGGGTAAAGATGTGGTCGCAGTTGAAGAAAAACTAGAAAAGGTGGTGCCCAAAGAGTTTAAAGTGGACGTTCACCACTGGCTGATTTTACTCGGTCGCTACGTGTGTACCGCACGCAAGCCTAAATGTGGCAGCTGTATCATCGAAGATTTGTGCGAGTTTAAAGAGAAAACAGAGTAAACACCTTGGTGCACAGTGGGCGCAACTCAAAGCCCACCACGCATCACTGCCACCCACATTATTCGCTGTTTGCTGGTCGCCTGATCATCATTAGTCTTTTAAGCAACACACTGCTGCCCAGCACATCTGTGATTTGATTGTACCAGTTGGTGAACAAGACCCGGATCACCCAGTAGAAAAGTACACCTATCATCAGATATATCAGCGCATTACTGTCTATGAAATCCGGCCAACTGTCTGATGTATTGGCTGAGAAAGACATCACCGCACCTAATAACGCAAAACACGCTCTCCACGTATGCCTGACCATGCGATGCTTGCCGCTGAGTCCACCACTCAATATCATTTTGGCATCTAGACACGCAGCCATCGCGGCAATCACCGCATGAAGGGTAAATATGATTTTGAATGTTGCCGAAAGCTCGGTGGCAGTATAAACGAAGTAAAACAAGTCAAAGCTGATGTAGATGATCACCAGCATTGCAATGAACTCAAAAGCGCCCACTGAACGCTCTTTTCTCAACACAACCGCCCAGGCTGTTGAGCCATAGTACAAGGTCAGTAACGCCATCGTCAGGCCGCCATTAAACAGTGCGGCACTGCCCGCCATAATTAACATAGAAAAGAAAAATAGATTTCCGGACCATCTGTGTCTGGCCGTTCCTTTGGCAAAACTCAATGCGCCTATGCCAAACAACAATAAAAATGACCCAGCAATAATATGCAACGTCAGCATGTCGCCTCCTTGTTATATCTGATATCTGTGAGCATTGCTTTTGTACACCGTTGCTCGCCAAAGTCAGGAGTTATCC
Source organism: Pseudoalteromonas sp. McH1-42 (assembly GCF_022347845.1). Classification (NCBI taxonomy): domain Bacteria; kingdom Pseudomonadati; phylum Pseudomonadota; class Gammaproteobacteria; order Alteromonadales; family Pseudoalteromonadaceae; genus Pseudoalteromonas; species Pseudoalteromonas sp. McH1-42. Next base: position 40,034 of record NZ_JAKRFU010000033.1, read on the forward strand.
AAGCCTTCCCTGACTGAAATTTACACTAACAAGACGCGTGTTAATTTAGTACATCAATTGAACGATAAATCCAAATGAAGTGTTACAAACCATTACATTTATGTCGTGGCTGACCAATTTGGTTGAGCAGCATGCCTGCGTTACCTTTAGAACAAGTGTTACAAACTCCATATATTCAGTGTCTTATTCACATGCTAAGCTCACATTATTAAGCAACGGATTGGTTATTCTCTGATGACGCTACCGCAACTACTCACGGCCCTGGTGCCCATCCTTAGCGTGTTTCTCTTGCTGGTGTTATTTAGGTTACCTGCGAGGCAAGCTATGCCGTTTAGTTTGCTGCTTAGCGCTTTATCCGCTTATTTGGTCTGGCAAGTCCCCTGGCAACAAATCTCAGCCGCCGCACTGGAGGGCTTGATCATCGCACTGACCATAATATGGATTGTTTTCGGGGCAATCTTTTTACTCAAGGTGCTACAACACACCGGGGCTGTCCTCACCATTAAACACGGGTTCGCCCGGATCAGTCCCGACAAACGAGTACAGCTGATTATCATTGCCTGGTTATTTGGCAGCTTTCTGGAGGGGGCAGCCGGATTTGGTACACCCGCAGCCATCGCAGCGCCATTGCTGGTTGCCCTGGGGTTTACGCCGCTGAGCGCGGTTGTACTGGCACTGGTGGCAGACTCCAGTGCGGTCTCATTTGGTGCCGTTGGTACACCAGCGATTGTCGGAATTGGTCAGGGTGCAGCAAATATCGACTACTCACAGGTTAAGCACATTGCTTTAACCGCCATTGGTATTGATATTATTGTTGCAGCCCTGCTACCGTTGATTTTAGTTATGCTGTATTGTCGCTTTTTCAGCAATGCCCCTAGCTGGCGATCCGGATTTGCGATGGCGCCTTTTGCCGTATTCAGTGCGCTGGCTTTTACCCTGCCCGCGTATGGCGTCGCCTGGTTACTGGGACCAGAATTTCCCTCTGTGCTGGGCGCCATGGCAGGATTAGCGATTGTCTGCCCCTTAGCGCAAAAAGGGTTTCTATTGCCTAAACCCGAAAACACAACAATATCAACGACGTCGAATACTGACACTCCTTCATTGAGCCTGATCAGAGCCTGGTTGCCCTATGTATTAGTTGCCGCATTGCTCGTGCTAACCCGGATCCCCTCATTGCCGTTCAAAGCAATACTTCAAAGCGTTCAGTTTGAATGGATCCATATCCTGGGATCCGCCATTTCAGTTAATGTCATGCCTATGTATCTGCCAGGCAGTGTGTTTGTCGTAACCGCGCTTTTTGCATTGCGGTTGCAAGGCGGCACGATGTCACACTTTCGTCTTGCCCTGCAAAACAGTACCAGTATGTTATTGCCCTCGGTCATCGCATTGGGCGCAGCCGTGCCTATGGTACGCATCTTTCTTCACTCAGAAATAAATGATGCAGACCTGCCTGCCATGCCGATGGCACTGGCTGAATCTGTCGCGTTACACTTGAGTGACTTTTGGTTATTGATTGCGCCCCTGGTGGGTGCATTAGGGGCGTTTATCGCGGGCTCGGCAACCTTTTCTAATCTGATGTTTGCCAGCTTTCAGCAAGCATTGGCAACAGAAGCCGGGCTGGATATGCAGCTGGTACTGGCCCTACAAATGCTCGGCGCGAATGGCGGCAATATGATTGCGGTGGTGAATGTGGTAGCAGCCGCCAGTGTCGTCGGCCTGCATGGTAAAGAGGGTGATATTATTCGTTACACCCTGGTTCCCATGCTCTATTACTGTCTGACGTCCAGCCTGGTTGCCTGGCTGATTTTTATTTAGTGCTCCCAGGAAGGGAAAGGATCCGGCAGCATTTTCCACACTTGCTGGCCTTTTAGTACGTCTTCTTCACTCAGCAAACACGCGTTCAGGCGGCGGATAATGTCTTCTTTATCCAGCCCCTGACCAATAAACACTAATTCCTGTCGCATGTCACCAAAAGGCTCAACCCAGTGCGCTTCAATGGCAGCAATATATTCCGGGTCTTCTGGCCACTGATCTCGTGGCACGGCTTTCCAAAATAACCCTGCCGCGCCGTGTCTGGCGATCCCTCCAGCCTGACTCCAGCTACCGGCAAAGTGAGGCCGGGTTGCCAGCCAGAAAAATCCCTTTGAGCGAATAAGCTTACCGGCCAGCTCGTCACAGTGTAAGAAGTCATAGAACTTTTCCGGATGGAAGGGTCTTCTGGCACAAAAAGTAAAACTGCTGATGCCAAACTCTTCCGTTTCCGGAATGTGCTCGCCCCTGAGCTCTTTGAGCCAGCCGGGCGCCTGCTGGGCTTTTTCAAAACTGAACTTTTTGGTATTTAACACCTGCGTCAGAGGGACCTTGCCATGTGCCATGGGTATTTGCTCTGCATCGGTATTAAGTGTACGCAGAATGCTCTGCAAACGTTTAAGCTCAGTATCTGAGATCAAATCTGTTTTGCTGATCAGCAATACATCGGCAAATTCAACCTGTTCAACAAGTAAATCGGCCACACTACGCTCATCTTCCTCACCTAAGCTCTCACCGACATCCTGCAACGCCTCGGCCCGATCGTAGTCTTTCAGAAAGTTCACCGCATCCACTACTGTGACCATAGTATCCAAAGTGGCGATGTCAGATAAACTTACCCCCTGCTCATCTGCAAAAGTAAAGGTTTCAGCTACGGGCAATGGCTCAGAAATACCGGTTGATTCAATCACCAGGTAATCATATTTACCCGACTTCGCCAGCCGGTCAACCTCTTCAAGCAGGTCTTCTCTGAGTGTGCAACAAATGCATCCATTACTCATCTCAACCAATTTTTCCTCGGCCCGATTGAGACTCACTTCATTTTGAACCGTGGCAGCATCAATGTTGATTTCGCTCATATCATTGACAATAACGGCCACTTTTAGCCCCTCACGGTTACTTAGAATATGGTTCAGCACCGTGGTTTTTCCTGCCCCTAGAAAACCTGACAACACGGTTACGGGCAATAAATTTAATGTATTTAACTTAGCCATTGCTTGATTACCTTACACAGTTTTTGACGGTAGATTGTGTGGGTTCAAGTTCTGTCAGACATCTCTGTCTTTAACGTACATGTGCTCCTTCAGTTCAGAGCACAGTTTTACGTCAGCGCATAATTCAGCAGTGGGTCTTGCCAGCAAGCGGGCAATGCCGATCGGCTCACCCGTTTCCTGACAATAGCCGTACTCATTGAGCCGGATCCGCTCCAGTGCCTGCTGGATTTTAGGTAACAGCTTCTGCTCACGGTCAACAATGCGCATCAGGATCATACATTGCTCTTCCCATGATGCTCTGTCACTCAAATCAACCAATTCAGGCGGATCCATTATTTGTGCTTTGGTATCGCGAATACGCGCTCTGGTAGAGTCATGTAACTCAACCAGATATTGTCTGAAAAATGCCAATTGTTCGGCATTCATATAATCGGATTCAGGTGCAGCCAGAATTTGCTCCGTTGTGAGCGTTGAGGGAGTGGAATTAAGTGCTTGCATATCAGGCGCCTTGTCAGAACATTGAACTTGACAATGTTATATTATAACAAAATAATATTTAAAAGGATCACCCGATAAAATTTATTTGCGATGCCATATTGCCTGAGTAAGTTAGTAGAGCTTTGCGCTACAAGCCAGGATAAGATCAGTCAATATTTAGTTTATTCGTCAAAGACATATGGTAATTTAGCAAAGTTATTTTTGCCTGTATCACCGCGCTTTCTTCCTCTGTGAACTGGCTCAACACTTGTTGCAGCTGGGCTCTGTCTGAACTCATTGTGGCCAGCGCCTCTAGCACGCTTAAACGCACCAGTTCACTCTCATTGTCGCTGGCTGTTGCGATCAGAGCCTGTATCTGGCTGAGACGCTCAGTACTTACCTCAATCTGTTCGACATTTTGTGCCATTAAGTGAATCGCAAAACTCTGAAATAACTCACCTTTGTACTGGCTTTGTGTCATTAAGTCCGCGAAAAAGTACTGAGATACTAGCTGTGGCATTTCTTCGAGATAGTGTTCTATTTCATCAAACTGTGTGTATATATCCGCGCTTGAAACGCGAAAGTCTGTCAGCAAATGCTGTTCAATGAGCCTGGCAATATCCTGACTTGCATAATCCGCTAAGTCTGGGTACACATGACTGTCTAAGCCTATGTCCTGTGCTATCGCTAGTAAAGCAGCCTTGTCAGTGCTGGCCTGCTTCGGCATGCGCCCGCTATTACGTGTAGATGCTGTTGTGGTGTTTGCCTGTTCTTTCGGTCTCCCCTTTACCTCGCTCAAAAGCGGGGTACCTGTCTCAAAATGAGGTGCTGATTGTACAGCCGGGTGCTCAGCGTTACCGGCATGCGCGCCGCTCCCCGGGGAGGGTTGATACAGTGACATCGCCGCTATCAGAAAACCGAGCATAAAGCACAAGATGTTGATCAGTAGGTATTTAGCTTTCATGCTACATCCCAATACCAGTTAGCAGACTGACCTGAAACGGTCAGCCTGCCTGATTATATTAGTGGATATCGAAGCGTACGCCCTGACAGCCATTGTTGTGATAGGCCGTTCCCGCGCTCTTAATAGACCAGAAGATCTCTCCGCGCGTTGAATTCGCATTGGTTGGTGTGAATGTACGTTTGCACGTTTTAGTTTTTTTGTTGTCCCAAACAGGCTTGCCATGCTTGAGTTTAACGAAGGTATAGTCCAGTTCCATTTTATACTCTTCGTTGATGTTCGCACTCAGATCTGGATAAAAGCCGTGACCATAACCCGATGTCAAGTTTTGCTTTCTTTTTTCACGAAACACAACTGTATTATCACTAATACGCTTGATCTTTAGCTCAACCGTGGTCACTGTGTAGCCGCCACGATTGCAGTAAAAAATCATGGATTGATTACCACGGGTCGTATTTGCCCAGTTATAAGGCGCAACGTCTCGCCAGATCTCGCAATCTTGCTTTTTACCGGAGAAGTAACCTCCATCGACTCCTGCTACGCTCACCTGCGTGTTCGCCAGTGTCATGATCAGTGCTGCGACACCCATTTTTGAGGCTTTCTGTAACTTGCTCATTTGTTATCCCTATGTGTGATTTATATACGCATATCAATGTCAAAATCTGTGATTTGGACATATAAAGTTGCTATTCTAAATAATACCAGCAAGAGATTGCTTATTCACATTTTCTTAATTTTTTTAATTGCTGAGTCTCAACAGAAACTGATCAACCAATGCAGCTTGATCGGCCAGCGCTTGCTCTGTATTTTTCATCGCTGCAGTGGTGGTGTCTGCACTTTGCATTGAGGCATTCGCAAGCCCGGAGATATTCACGGCTTTGTCGTTGATCTCATTACTAGCACCCGACATTTGGTCAGTCGCAGTGGCTATTTCGTAATTCAGTGCAGAAATATCTTTTACCATATGCTCTATCGAGGCCAGGTTTTCTCTTGTTTGCTCAGCTTGAGCCACACATTCAGTCGACTTCTCAACCCCATTTTGAATCGCCGCTACCGCGCGCTCAGCCCGTTGTTTGAGCCCAGCGACTATATCATCAATCTCTCTGGTCGAATCCTGAGTTCGTTGTGCCAATGCCCTTACTTCATCAGCCACCACGGCAAAACCTCGGCCCTGCTCACCAGCCCTGGCTGCTTCTATTGCCGCATTCAAAGCTAGCAAATTAGTCTGCTCCGAAATATCGCGTATCACATCAACCACTCCCCCAATATGCACGGTTTGTTCATTTAGCTCAGCAATATCACGCTGAGTGCGGCTCAACTCTTCACATAAAGCATGGTTTGTTTGCATGCTGGCCTGCACCACAGAGTTCGAATCCAATACTGAGCGCAACGCCCCTTCAGAGCGGTTCGCTGCATCACTGGTATTGCCTGCAATATCAGAAATCGCAGCGGTCATTTCGTTCATCGCTGTCGCCAAAGAACCAGTCTGACTTTGTTGCTCCTGTAATAGCTCGGTATTGCTGTGGCATTCTGACACGGTTGCTTGTGCATGCTGGTCAACAAGCTGACTGGCATCCTGTACTCTGCCCAGCACGGCGCGTAGCTCAGAGCCGCGTGCCAGCAACGCTAGCTCAATGGCCGCGACATCATTCACTTTATTGAGGTAGATTTTTTGCATCAGGGGATTGTCGTAAACTTGTTTGGCTTTTTGACTCAAACGACGCACCGGTGACAGCCTTTGATAAGTCAGCGTAAGTACGCCAACAAGCAATAAAGTCTCCAGGATGTAGTTCCATGGTGCAGGTAAGCTGGTAAAAATCATGCTCAATATATAAGACACCAATAGGATCAACATCATTTGAGCTGACAAAGACATAGATGAACGCGTCAATTTTGCCGCATCAACCCCCTTATCAAGTTGCTGGTAGATGTTTTCAGCTCGTTTCACCACTTTCCGTTCGGGCTTGGTTCGCACGGATTGATACTCGGCAGTTTGACCAAGCTCATCATTGATTGGCGTCACATAAGCATTGACCCAGTAATGGTCTCCATTTTTACAGCGATTTTTTACTATGCCCATCCAGGGCTTGCCTGACCCGATGAATTGCCAGAGATCTTTAAATGCGGCTTTGGGCATAGTTGGGTGACGTACCAGGTTATGTGGCTGCCCTTCCAGCTCATCTAATGCGAAGCCAGCAACATCACAAAAGCTCTGGTTCGCGTATGTGATCCGCCCTTTTGTATCTGTGGTAGATAAGAGGTTATAAGAGACCGGATAATCATTTTCTTTATCCGTATAATCGGTACACCTTTTGGCCATGATACTCACCTAAAAAACGCGATACTAACCCATTTTTCTTAGGTGAGCTTGTTAATAAAGCCTTAACTTTGTTTTAAATCAAATAATTCAAGTAAATGAAATATATGAAAAAATTCATCAGAATATTGAAAATAACAAAACAGAGGAGGATAAATCTAATAGGAAAACTATGAGGATATATTTCAAAAAAGAATGATATTGCTAAGAAGAATGGCGTCCCCTAGGGGATTCGAACCCCTGTTACCGCCGTGAAAGGGCGGTGTCCTAGGCCTCTAGACGAAGGGGACGCAGGCATTGTTCCTGTGTCACTAGGACTGGTTATTTAGACTCTTACCATACGAGTATTTTACTTACCGAAGTAAGTGGCGTCCCCTAGGGGATTCGAACCCCTGTTACCGCC
>NZ_JAKRFU010000034.1:0-39036 GCF_022347845.1 Pseudoalteromonas sp. McH1-42
ACTTAAAAGAACATGGTGCGGAAGGAGAGACTTGAACTCTCACATCCGAAGATACTGGAACCTAAATCCAGCGCGTCTACCAATTCCGCCACTTCCGCATTCATTCGCAATTCAACTATACAATGAGTTTTGGTAGTAATTAAAGCATGGTGGCTATGCCCTGATTTGAACAGGGGACCCCATCATTATGAGTGATGTGCTCTAACCAGCTGAGCTACATAGCCATCTCTTTAATTTCTCATCATCGCTGATGCGGGGCGTATTATGCGTATATGGCCGTATGTCGTCAACACCTTTTTTGCAAAAAAATACCTAACACAGTTTGTTTGCAGATAAATTAAGCGAACCAGCGTGTTTTTAATGCAATTAGGCTAATAATTTCGCGTCCAGTGTAATAGAAAGACAAAAAAAGCGCCATGAGGCGCTTTTTGTAAGACAGGTTTTGCCTGCCAGTATTGAGTGCGTTACTTATACATTGAACAAGAAGTTCATCACATCGCCGTCTTTAACGATGTAGTCTTTACCTTCCTGGCGCATTTTACCTGCGTCTTTAGCACCGCTTTCGCCCTGGTATTCAATGTAATCATTAAAACCAATGGTTTGTGCACGAATAAAGCCGCGCTCAAAGTCAGTGTGGATCTTACCTGCTGCTTGTGGCGCAGTTGCACCGACAGGAATGGTCCATGCACGTACTTCTTTTACACCAGCAGTAAAGTAGGTTTGCAGTTTTAGTAGCTCGTACCCACCGCGGATCACAAGGTTAAGCCCCGGCTCTTCCAGACCAAGGTCGGCCATAAACTCAAGCTTGTCTTCTTCTTCAAGTTCAGACAGCTCAGACTCAATCGCGGCACAGACTGGAATTACAACAGCGTCTTCCGCTGCGGCAATTTCACGTACCTTGTCTAAAAATGGGTTATTTTCAAAACCATCTTCAGTGACGTTGGCGATATACATAGTCGGTTTGATCGTTAAGAAGTTCAGTGGCTTGATTGCAGCCAGCTCTTCTTTAGTCAGTTCCAATGAACGCAGTGTTAAGCCTTCATCAAGGTGTGCTTTGACTTTTTCCAAGACTTCGTTTTGGAATTTAGCGTCTTTATCGCCACCTTTGGCTTTTTTAGCATTTCGCTGCGCTGCGCGGTCGGCTGCTTCCATGTCGGATAACACAAGTTCTGTGTTGATGACATCGATATCATCCGCCGGGTTTACCTGACCAGATACGTGTACGATGTTTTCATCTTCAAAGCAACGAACTACATGACCAATCGCATCGGTTTCGCGAATGTTTGCGAGGAATTGGTTACCCAGACCTTCACCTTTTGATGCGCCTTTTACCAGACCCGCAATATCAACAAATTCCATTGTTGTGGCAATGGTTTTTTGTGGATTAACAATCGCAGCCAGTTGATCCAAACGAGGATCCGGAACGGCAACAACGCCCGTGTTTGGTTCGATAGTACAAAAAGGGAAGTTCGCGGCTTCGATGCCCGCTTTGGTTAATGCATTGAATAGGGTTGACTTACCAACGTTAGGTAGGCCAACAATGCCACATTTAAAACCCATAGTTTAAAACCTTTAATTTGCTATCAATCGGACAAAATCCGGCATGGCCGGATTTTTATATCTTGCGACTGATATTAAGCGATCAATCACAGCTGTAACGGGACGCGTACGTCGGTGTTACGGCTTAAAAGAATGTAGTCTATTTTGTGCTTTTAACACACCGTCTTTGGCCAGGATTTCCATGCAACGTACAGCTTCATCCACCGCTGCATCAATTTTTTCCTGATCTGCCTGAGGCGCCTTGCCCAGTACCCAGCCTGTCACCTTATCTCGGTGTCCAGGATGGCCAATCCCAATGCGTAGACGCATAAACTCTTTGTTATTGCCCAGCTTGGCGATAATGTCTTTCAGACCATTGTGTCCACCGTGACCGCCGCCTTTTTTGAGTTTGGCGACACCGGGGTCCATATCCATTTCATCATGTGCAACCAGGATCTGCTCAGGCGGTATTTTATAAAAATTAGCCAGGCTGCCTACAGCTTTACCGCTCAGGTTCATAAAAGTGGTTGGAATAAGAAGCTTAAATTCCTGATTGTTCAGGATCAGCTTGCCGCTAAGGCCATGATGTTTGGAGTCAGGTTTGAGAGGGACGTTGTAGCGCCTGGCCAGTTCTTCGATAAACCAAGCCCCGGCATTGTGACGGGTGTTTGCATATTCGGGGCCTGGATTTGCCAGGCCCACTAGCATTTGAATAGTATTCAAGGTGCTAACACCTTAAAAATTATTCAGCAGCTTCTTCAGCTGTTTCTTCAGCAGCGCCGCCTTTAGGTGCGTTTACAGTCACAACCGCTTGGTCGTGGTCTGCACCTTTAGCAAGCTCAACAGAAACTACACCAGCTGGAAGTGCGATGTCTGAAAGGTGTACAGTTGCGCCAACTTCGATAGCTGCTACGTCAACTTCTACGAACTCAGGAAGCTGAGCTGGCAGACATGTGATTTCGATTTCAGTTACGTGGTGAGCAATCGTGTTGCCGCCTTTAGTTGCTGCTTCTTCGTTGATGAAGTGTACAGGAACTTTAGTGTGAAGCTTTTGAGAAGCGTCAACGCGTTGGAAGTCAAGGTGAGTTACCTTAGGCTTGTACGGGTGACGTTGGATGTCTTTCAGGATAGCTTCAACAGACTCACCACCGATGTTCAGAGTCAGGATGTGCGTGTAGAAACCTTCGTCTTCTTGCATCTGGATAACTTTGTTGTGCTCAAGAGTAAGCGAAACAGCGTCTTTGCCTGCACCGTAAAGGATAGCAGGAACTTTATCAGCGCGACGTAGGCGGCGGCTCGCACCAGTACCCAGAGTTTCGCGTACTTCAGCGTTTAATACGTATTGTGACATGAGTGTCTCCAATTATTTTAGTTAATACTTCGAAGGGCTCGCGACCAAGCACTTCGGTAAATCACCGAACTCACCGTGGTTGTATCCAAAGCAAGCCCAGTAAAAAGGCGCGCTAATATACCACTTACCAGCAGCCTTGCAAACCTTTGGACATAAAAAAAGCACCCTGAGGTGCTTTTTATTTGCGGATAAACACAGATTAGTGTTCAAACATCGCAGAGATAGACTCTTCATTGCTGATGCGGCGAATGGTTTCAGCCAGCATATCAGCCAGAGTCAGTACTTTGATCTTGTCAACAGACTTCAGTTCGTCAGACAAGGTGATTGAGTCAGTGACAATCACTTCGTCGATTACTGAGTTACGCAGGTTTTCAGCTGCATTACCGGACAATACCGGGTGAGTTGCGTAAGCGAATACACGCTTAGCGCCATGCTCTTTTAGAGCCGCAGCGGCTTTACACAGTGTGCCACCGGTATCAATCATATCGTCAACGATGATACAGTCACGACCTTCTACGTCACCAATGATGTGCATGACCTGTGACACGTTCGCTTGTGGGCGACGCTTGTCGATGATAGCCAGGTCTTTGTCATCCAGAAGTTTCGCGATTGCACGCGCACGAACTACACCACCGATATCCGGTGATACGACAACAACGTCGTCGAAGTCACGCTCTTTCATGTCTTCAAGTAGTACCGGGCTACCAAACACGTTATCAACAGGTACATCGAAGAAGCCCTGGATCTGCTCAGCGTGCAAATCAACGGTTAGTACGCGGTCAACCCCAACGCTTGACAAGAAGTCTGCGACAACTTTAGCTGTGATTGGTACACGCGCAGAACGTACACGACGGTCCTGACGGGCGTAGCCAAAATATGGGATAACAGCTGTAATACGACCTGCTGAAGCACGACGTAACGCATCCACCATAACAATGAGTTCCATCAGGTTGTCATTGGTTGGTGCGCAAGTGGACTGAACGATGAAGACATCAGAACCACGAACATTTTCATTAATTTGAACGCTGATTTCACCGTCGCTAAAACGGCCTACAACGGCATCACCTAATTCGATAAACAAACGTTTTGCAACTTTTTGAGCTAGCTCAGGTGTTGCGTTACCAGCGAAGAGCTTCATGTCGGGCACGGTAGGGTTCCTCAGGCACTGTAATATTATGTATGCAATGACGTCGTCTGTGACAGTGTCAAAACAAGCTAACTTAAACTATTTTACTTCATCTTTACGCCATGCAGCCAGTTGCCTGTGGGCAATTGACTCGCGAGCGTTTTGGCTAATAAAGCCTGTCCAGGGAGAGGGAAGTTGTTCGAGGACACGCTGTGCGGCTTGCGCAGATTCAAATTCTGCAAAGCAACACCCTCCTGTCCCTGTCAGTCTGGACGGCGCATATCTTAACAACCAGCTCAGGGTTTTATCAACCTCGGGGTGGAGCTTTTTAACTAATTCCTGACAGTCATTGTGTGTTTGCTCTAATGCCCAGTTAGCTGATAATTTGGGAGTTTTCCGGGGTAAATCTGGATGTGTAAAGACCTCTACGGTGCTGACATGGACATTAGGAAATACCACCAGGTAGTATTTTTCGGTGATAGGGTATGGACTCAATTTCTCTCCAACTCCCTGAGCTAACGCCGTTTTTCCGTGTACAAAAACAGGCACATCAGCCCCGAGTGTCAATCCAATATCGGCGAGTTGGGCGATGGACAGGTTACATTGCCATAAGGTGTTGAGGGCGAGTAATGTGGTGGCTGCATCCGATGAACCACCGCCAACACCGCCACCCATAGGCAGGTTTTTAGTCAAGTGAATACGAACCCCCTCCGCAGCGGATTTATACGGGCGTAGTGCGTCGGCAGCTCGAAAGATTAAATTATCCTGCAACGGGATATCCGCAACATCACCATGGATCTCGATGGTATCTTGTTCCAGCGGGATGAAGGTTAATTGGTCGCCGTACTCTAGCAAGGTAAACAGGGTTTCCAGCTCGTGGTAGCCATCAGCGCGGCGGCCATTGATGTGTAAAAACAGGTTGAGTTTTGCCGGAGCGGTTAATTTAAGTGGTTTCATAAGGTCTCAAAGTGCCAGTTACTGATACGGATTTTGATGGTGATGTCATTGTGCGTCAGTGTGAGTCGGGTTGGCAGTTCGAGCCCGTTGACGCGTTGATATGTCTGGTAGGCGACCTGCCAGCGCAAGCCCTGCTTATCTTGCCAGGTTGCCTGGGTAAGTTGTTGCTTTTGATTATATTGGTTATCGGGCGCGTCTATTTGACCTGTCAACCATTGCGGTGCCTGCGATACTGGCAGTTGCCAGCCACTCAGACGATATACCAGTTCACTGCTGTCGTCGCTGGTGTAAGTTTTATCTTCGAGCGTGAGTATGCTGTACTGATCACGTTCTTCGAGTTTTAATACCTGGGTACCAATAAATGTATTTAGTGTCAGAGTTTGTTTTTGTTCGCGGTATTGCCAGTTAAAATTGGCGGACTGTCGCTCCTCGGGAGAGATAAATGCGAGCTTACCCGTTGCCCGCCAATTGTTATAACTTTCGGGACGATTTTGCTGTGTATGCTCATCAGACGGCGTAATACGCTGTGCACACCCACCCAGAAACAATAAAAACATGAGCAAAATCAAATGAAACTGTTTCAAACTAAGTTCCTTACTTTCCATATTCGATTGATTTTTGGTAAAATTAGCGGCTTTAAAGCAGGGCTTGAGCAATACTGGCAGTTATGACCATCATCGCACTTGGGATCAATCACAAAACCGCGTCCGTCGAATTGAGGGAAAAAGTCGCTTTTTCTCCGCAACAACTATCGGATGCGCTACAGCAGCTGTCTGAGTTACCGCAGTTTAATGAGTCCGTGATTGTTTCTACCTGCAATCGGACCGAAATCTATTGTAGCCTTGGGGACCCGAATTCCCAAGCGCTTCTGGGTTGGCTTGCGCAATTTCATCAGATAGAAGAGCACGAATTGGCTGAGAACGTCTATGTGCACCACAATCAGGACGCCGTCAACCACCTGATGCGCGTTGCTTGTGGATTGGATTCGCTGGTATTAGGTGAGCCACAGATCCTGGGGCAGATTAAGCAAGCTTATAATAGTGCAAAGGCACACAATGGCATTCAGCCTGTGTTTGAACGCTTATTTCAGAAAACCTTCTCAGTAGCAAAGCAAGTTCGTACCGAAACCGAAATTGGCGCTAGTGCGGTATCTGTTGCGTATGCCGCAGTAAATTTGGCAAAGCACATTTATGGCCAGCTGGAAAAGACCAATGTGTTGCTAATTGGTGCGGGTGAAACCATTGAGTTGGTTGCCAAGCACTTATCTCAACATAACCCAAAAGCTATCACCGTGGCCAACCGTACCATTGAACGGGCGCAACTGCTGGCAAATGAAATCAGTGCCAATGTTATTTCTTTGGCTCAGTTGCCGGAGCAATTGCATCAGGCTGATATTGTGATCAGCTCCACGGCCAGTACCTTGCCCATCATAGGTAAAGGCGTGGTAGAGCAAGCACTGAAAAAGCGTAAACACAAGCCGATGTTGTTCGTTGATATTGCGGTACCGCGTGATATTGAAAGTCAGGTGAATGACTTAGATGCTGCGTATTTGTATACCGTGGATGATCTACAGGCGATTGTGAACGAAAACATGGCTTCGCGGGAACAAGCTGCACGTGAAGCACAACAAATCATTGACGATAAAACGCATGAATTTGCGCAGTGGCAGCGTTCACTGACCTCTGTGGATGTGATCCGGGAATATCGTGAATCCGCACAGACGATTAAATTAGAGCTCGTGGAAAAGGCGTTAAATCAGCTACAATCGGGTAAGAATTCAGAAAAGGTCTTGTTAGAGTTGGCAAACAAGCTCACCAATCGGCTCACTCATGCACCGACCCGTGCCATTCAGGCGGCGGCAAAAGAGGGCGATATAGAGCGTATTGCAGTATTAAAACAAGCATTAGGTATTGAGCAGGAATAAAAGTTAAATGAAAGAGTCCGTCTATCGTAAATTGGAAACGCTGGTAGAGCGCCACGAAGAAGTGGAAGCCATGCTGGGGGATCCGGAAGTTATTGGCGATCAAAACCGTTTTCGCGCGTTATCAAAAGAATATTCAGAGCTGGAAGATGTCGTTAAGGCGTTCACTGCCTACCAGCAGGCCCAGGAAAACGTTGCTGCGGCTGAAGAAATGCTAAAAGACTCAGATCCTGACATGCGTGAAATGGCTCAGGAAGAATACAAAGAAGCAAAAGAACAAATTTCAGAGCTGGAGGAGCAACTCCAGATCCTGATGCTGCCAAAAGACCCGAAAGACGACAATAACGTATTCCTTGAAGTTCGTGCCGGTACCGGTGGTGATGAAGCTGCGATTTTCGCAGGTGATTTATTCCGTATGTACAGTCGCTATGCAGAAGCACAAAAGTGGCAGGTCGAAGTGGTCAGTGCCAATGAAGGTGAGCACGGTGGTTATAAAGAGGTGATAGCCAACATCAAAGGGGATGGCGTTTACGGTAAGCTGAAGTTTGAGTCGGGCGCACACCGTGTACAACGTGTACCAGAAACAGAATCTCAGGGCCGTGTTCATACCTCAGCGTGTACAGTTGCTGTGATGGCAGAAATTCCTGAAGCAGAAGCCATTGAAATTAACCCATCGGACCTCAAGGTCGATACCTTCCGTGCATCTGGTGCCGGTGGTCAGCACGTTAACAAAACCGATTCTGCAATTCGTATTACTCACATTCCGACCGGGGTTGTGGTTGAGTGTCAGGATGAGCGTTCGCAGCATAAAAACCGTGCGAAAGCGTTGTCAGTACTGGGCGCCCGACTGCAGCAGGCTGAAGATGAAAAGCGTCAGGCAGAAGAAGCCAGCGAGCGTCGAAATCTGGTTGGTAGCGGTGACCGTTCTGAACGCATCCGTACTTATAACTACCCGCAAGGACGTATTACGGACCATCGCATTAACCTTACGTTGTACCGCCTCAATGAAGTGGTGGCCGGCGACCTGGGTGCCGTTATCGATCCGTTAGTGTTGGAGTATCAGGCTGATCTGTTAGCAGCCATGGGCGACGACTAATGGCGCAGAATCCCAATCTTGCTCAGGCGATTGCCTGGGCGAGTTCGCAACTTCAAAGTAGCTCAGAGTCAGCGAAACTCGATGCCGAAGTGCTGCTTTTACACATTCTTCAAAAGAACCGCAGTTACTTATTCGCGTGGCCAGAAGCCGAGCTGAATGCAGAGCAATATCAATTATTTGAATCACTCATTGCACGTCGAAAAGCGGGTGAGCCAGTCGCCCATCTGACGGGAGAACGCGAGTTCTGGAGTTTGCCCCTGTATGTCAATAACAGCACTCTAATTCCCAGGCCAGATACGGAAACCCTGGTTGAGCATGCATTGACCTTACCCCTGCCGACAGATGCTCGAGTCGTTGACCTGGGGACTGGTACGGGCGCTATTGTGCTGGCGCTGGCGTCGGAGCAGCCTGACTGGCAGCTTATTGGTGTAGACTACTCTCATGACGCTGTGGCTCTGGCAGAGAAAAACCGCCAACGGCTGGGTTTTGAGCATGTACAGATCCGCCAGAGCGACTGGTTTTCAGCCTTGTCAGATCAGCGCTTTGATTTGATTGTCAGCAACCCCCCGTATATATGTGAAACGGATGAGCACCTGAATCAGGGCGATGTCCGTTTCGAACCTTTATCAGCCCTGGTGGCGCCGGATGAAGGTTATGCCGATATCCGTCATATTACTGAGCAGGCACTGCAATATCTGGCGCCGGATGGTTATCTGATGTTTGAACACGGGTATCAGCAAGCCGCTGGTGTTCAGCAGATTTTTGCACAAATGAACTATCGCAATATACTTACAATAAAAGATATGGCAGGCTGTGATAGGGTAACGATGGCGCAAAAGCCACAATAATCGTTGCTGATTATCTAAATTGCCTTGTGCAGGCATTATGCATAGTGCAGTGATACCGTATTGTGGTGGACAGCTCGGTTATCGCCAACCTGCTTCATGACCGTCAGCGTGCGCAATACTGGCGAGATACGAGTACAAAAAGAGTGTTAAGGACTCTCCAATGGATGATTTTTTGTTTTCAGACGAGCCAAGTGATTCGGAAGTACAGGAAAAAAGTGGCACCTGGAAGGTGATCATTGTTGATGATGAACCTGAAGTGCATGCGGTGACCAAGCTCGCGCTCAGCGATTTTGAGTTTCAGAAAAAGCGCCTGGAGTTCCTCAGTGCCTATTCCGGCGAGGAAGCAAAAAAGGTGGTTATGGACCATCCCGACGCTGCGATTGTATTGCTGGATGTGGTGATGGAAACGGATGATGCAGGCCTGAGGGTCGCACAGTACATCCGCGAAACTGCCAAGAACAATAATATCCGCATTATTTTGCGTACGGGTCAGCCAGGCCAGGCACCGGAGCGTCAGGTCATTGTTAATTATGATATCAATGACTACAAATCTAAAACCGAGCTGACGGCGCAAAAGCTGTTTACCGTGGTGATGTCGAGTTTGCGTTCTTATCGGGATATTTTGTCAATTGATCAGTCTCGTCAGGGGCTGGAAAAAATCATCACAGCATCTCGTAATATTTTTGCTTCCCATTCTATTGACCAGTTTATTGAAGGCGTTATACAGCAGCTGACGTCTTTGCTTGGAACCGTGGATGAAGCGATTTACGCCACCTCTTTGGTGGCCAGTAATGATCCCAGCAATAGCAGTGACAAACTGGTGGTATTTACCGGCCGTGGCGAATTTGCCCGAAGTGAAGGCAAGCCCATAGAAGATGTACTGGATACTGAGCAAATGGAAGCATGCCGACAGGCTTTGCAGGACAGAGGGATCGTATACAAGGACAACTATTTGTTTGCCTATTGTTCAAGCGAATATAATCATGCCTCCATGCTGTTTGTTTCGGGGATCCCGGAGTTTCTGACCGACACGCAAAAACACCTGATCAAAATTTTCTCGCAAAACGTACAACTGGCGTATGAAAACGTCCAGTTGCAGGCTGAGATTGAAGACACCCAACAGGAACTGGTTTACCGCCTGAGTGAAGCGCTTGAACAGCGTTCTACTGAGTCGGGAAATCATGTAAAGCGCGTTGCCAACATATGCTATGTAATGGCCAAGCACTATGGCCTGAGCTACCGTGAGGCTGAGCTGATCAGACTGGCTTCGCCCTTGCACGATGTAGGGAATGTGGGTATTCCCGATGCCATTTTAAACAAGCCCAACAAGCTTGCGCCAGAAGAATGGGACGTGATGAAATCTCATACCCAAAAAGGGTATCAGATACTGCGCGACTCGCGCCGTGAAATCGTTAATGCCGGAGCGATGATTGCCCGAGATCATCATGAAAAGTGGGATGGCAGCGGCTATCCGAGCGGCAAAAAAGGCGAGGAAATTCATATTTTTGGTCGTATTGCAGCGATTGCCGATGTATACGACTCTATGCGTCATGAGCGCTGTTATCGCCCAGCATTCAGTTTGGAAGAGGTGATCGCAGAAATTAACAGCCAGAAAGGCAAACACTTTGACCCAAAACTGGTAGACGTATTTAATGAGGTTACAGACGAGCTGGAACAGATCCTGACTCGCTTACAAGATTGATTTTAAAATTTAATAAGGGGCAATTTTGGATTACATGGCACTTAAACACACGCATGTGATGTTTGCAGTTTTAAGTATTATTTTGTTTTATACCCGAGCTATTTCGCGTTTGGCCAGTGGTAAACTGGCAGCCAACAAAGGGGTCTTCATCGCTAGCCACAGTGTGGATACTGTACTGTTGATTTCGGCGGTATCGCTGGCAGTAATGGCGAGTCTGAACCCGGCACAGCAACCCTGGTTGATGGAAAAAATTGTTTTAGTCATTGCATATATAGCGCTAGGTTTCGTGATTGCGAAATCTACAACAAAAGCTAAGCAGGTTGGTGCACTGATCATGGCAACTGTCACACTGCTGGCCGTTGGTTACCTTGCCAGTGCTAAAAATGCGCTGATACTCTGATAGACATGCGGGCAGCAGCGTTGCCCGCTTTCCCTGCCCACATCGTCAATTTTCCTCAAAATAAAAATCCCCTTGGGAATGTGTTGAAAAATGTTACACTAGCCCATTATGACTATAGACAGTAGAAAACAGTTCGTTATTTATGACTGATATCTGGTTCGATGAACACGACACAAGTACGGATCATTTTTCGACGCCTGCCTTGTTACGTTGTATCTGGGCTGAGCCGCACTGGGATGCTCAAGCGGATACTTCACACACGCTATGTTTGCTCGCTGAACTGGAGCAGGCCGTTGACGCTATTTGTTATCAAAATGATGACAAGCATAAGTGTGTAGATGCATTGCTTGATGCGTTTTATACCCAGTGGTTGTTCAGCGGCACAGACCAAAAAGTGCCCGAACACTTGCTCAATAATGTGTGCTATGTGCTTAAAATGCACAGCGGTACCAGTATGGCGTTAGCCCTTATTCTGGTGCATTTGCTGGAGCGAGCACGTCTGAACGCAAGCCTGGCCATTAATCAGGGCGATGTGCTGGTGCATATCGCGTTGAGTGATGAAGAAGGGTACATTATCGACCCAAGCTCCGGCCATCAGTCTTGGTATGTGATCCCGGAAAACGGCGACGACAAAGAGCAGGAACCCATGGAGTTGGTATTTGGCGAGGAAGCTTTTAAGCTTTACCTGGCCCAACAAAAATGGTCCTTTATTGCTGCGGAGAAGTTTGGTCATGCACTGAGCTGTGTGGAGATGTTGATGGAGCTGCTGGGCGATGACCCCTATGAGCGCCGTGACCGAGGCTACCTGCTGAACCAACTTAATTGCCCTAAAATGGCCAAAGATGACCTGCAGTTTTTTGTTGATGAGTGCCCGGATGATCCAACCATTGAACTCATTCAAAATCAAATCGCAGAACTGGCCGATCACAATAATATCCTCCATTAAGTGAGATCAGCGCACTCTGCATGATGGGACCTCTGGGTCAGTCAGTGATCTGGCACGGTCCCCAGGCGGTTTTTGTATAATCAAGGAAACAGAGAGATCCTATGCAAGAGAGTAGTGTACTCATTACCAACAATGCCGTTGTGCTTGGCCTGCTGGCTGTCATTCTGGGGTTCGTATTTTATACCTCCAATCTGAAAACCGGGTTTTGGGCTAAGTTTTATCGCTATGTACCTGCCTTATTGATGTGCTACTTCCTGCCATCTTTATTGAATACCTTCGGAATTGTGGATGGCAGTGGCAACGATGTATATACGGTTGCTAAGTACTTTTTACTGCCAGCTTGTTTGGTACTCCTGACCTTAAGTATCGACCTGAAGTCGATTATGGGGCTGGGTAAACGCGCGATTATTATGTTTCTGACCGGCACGGTTGGCGTCGTACTGGGCGGGCCGATTGCACTGCTCATCACTGCTACATTTATGCCTGAGTTGCTTGGCGTCGAAGGGCCAGAAGCCGTTTGGCGTGGCATGGCAGCATTGGCCGGTAGCTGGATTGGCGGCGGTGCCAACATGGTGGCAATGAAAGAAATTTACGGTGCCGGGGGAGAAATCTTTACCATCATGGTGACCGTGGATATTGTTGTTGCCAACTTATGGATGGCTGGGCTGTTATTTTTGGCCGCCAGACACAAAGAAATAGATGCGCGCACCGGGGCGGATACGGCATCGATTGAGCGTTTGATTAACAAAGTACAGGCCTTCGAGGCGGAACACGCGAGACGCCCGGAACTGCAAGATTTAATGTTGCTGATTGCCTTTGCCTTTGGTGCAACCGGCCTGGCGCATTTTGCTGCCGATCTCCTGGTCCCTTATTTCGCCAGCAACTTCCCGGAACTGAAAAAGTTTTCTCTGCATTCAAAGTTGTTCTGGACTATCGTGTTGGTGACAACCATCGGCCTGGCATTGTCATTCACTAAGGCCCGTAACTTCGAGGCTGTGGGGGCCTCCAAGGTCGGGAGCAGCTTTTTGTACATTCTGGTCGCAACCATAGGTTTGCACATGGACATCACCAAAATTGTTGAAGCGCCTAAATATGTGGTGATCGGTCTGATCTGGATGGCGGTGCATGTGGGACTATTATTTCTGGTGGCTAAACTGATTAAAGCGCCCGTGTTTTACGTGGCCGTTGGCAGCAAAGCCAACATAGGTGGTGCGGCCTCGGCCCCCGTTGTTGCGTCAGCATTCCACCCGGCACTGGCCCCGGTAGGCGTGCTGTTGGCAGTCTTGGGCTATGCATTGGGCACCTACGCTGCCTGGCTGTGCGGACAAATTTTACGTGTGATTGGCAGCTAGCGCTGCCAGTTAGCGACTATTTTAGGAAAGACAATGAATACACAGATTATTAAAGTAGCAGACATAGAAGTTGCTAACGACAAACCTTTCGTGCTGTTTGGTGGCATGAATGTGCTGGAATCACGTGATTTGGCAATGCGCATTGCTGAACATTATGTTGAGGTGACCAGCAAGCTGGGCATTCCTTATGTGTTTAAAGCCTCGTTTGACAAAGCTAATCGCTCTTCTATTAACTCCTACCGTGGTCCAGGTATGGAAGAAGGGCTTAAAATTTTCGAAGAAATCAAAAGCACTTTTAATGTGCCGTTGATCACTGATGTGCATGAGCCGCATCAGGCGGCTCCGGTTGCTGAAGTCGTTGATGTGATCCAGTTGCCAGCCTTTTTGGCCCGTCAAACCGATCTGGTTGTGGCAATGGCCAAAACAGGCAATGTCATTAACGTAAAGAAACCGCAATTTCTGGCGCCGCACGAGATGCGTCATATCATCAAGAAGATGAGTGAAGCGGGTAATGAGCAAGTGATCTTGTGTGAGCGTGGCACCAGCTTTGGTTACAACAACCTGGTGGTTGATATGCTGGGGATGGATGACATGAAGCATATGGCACCGGTGATTTTTGATGCCACGCATGCGTTGCAGCGCCCGGGGGGCCGCAGTGACTCCGCGGATGGGCGCCGTGCTCAGGCGGCGGAACTGGCACGCAGTGGTATGGCGTTGGGCCTGGCGGGCTTGTTTATTGAAGCGCACCCGAATCCAAATGAAGCCAAATGTGACGGCCCTTGTGCTTTACCTCTGGCTAAGCTGGAAGGCTACCTGCAACAGATGAAAGCCGTCGATGATCTGGTCAAAGGGTTTGCGCCGTTAGATACCAGCGCTGCTGATCTGTAACCCGATAATTGTAGGCGGAGCGTGTTCCGCCATTTCCATCAGCCTGGTTCGGAATTTGTGCCATGTCACGACGATTACCCCCATTAAATGCACTGAAAGCTTTTGAAGCCGCAGCCCGGCATCTGAGTTTTACCAAAGCCGCCGAAGAGTTGTTTGTGACTCAGGCTGCTATCAGTCACCAGATCAAGATTCTGGAAGAGCACCTTGGGGTCAAACTCTTCTTACGTAAAAACAGGTCCTTGCTGTTAACGGAAGAAGGGCAGGGTTACTTCCTGGATATAAAAGAGCTGTTTTCTCAGCTGATCGATGCCACAGAAAAATTACTGGCACGGGGAGCGAAAGGCTCGTTGACGGTTAGTCTGACGCCGAGTTTTGCGATTCAGTGGCTGGTGCCCAGACTGAGCTTGTTTAATGAACTACATCCAGACATTGATGTGCGGATAAAAGCGCAGGACATGGATGAGAACTCATTAACGGATGATGTGGACGTGGCCATCTATTATGGCCGGGGTAGCTGGAGCGGGGTGCAAACGCATAAGCTGCACACTGAGTATCTGGTGCCCATGTGTAGCCCGTTATTGCTCAATGGTCCTAAGCCGCTTAATCAGCCCAGCGACTTGGCAAATCATACCCTGTTGCACGATACCACCCGACGTGCCTGGAAAGCCTGGCTCAAAACCGCAGGAGTACGGAATGTCCCTGCCAATACCGGACCTATTTTTAGCCATTCTTCGATGGTGACTCAGGCGGCTGTGCATGGTCAGGGGATCGCGCTGGGCAATAGCGTACTGGCAAAACCCGATCTGGATGCAGGGCGTTTGATCATTCCATTTAGTCACCATCTGGAAAGTAAAAATGCCTACTATCTGGTATGTCGTGAATCGCAGGCTGAATTAGGTAAAATTGTGTCCTTCAAAAACTGGATGCTGGAAATGGTAGAGCAGGAACAACAATGACACAGAGCGAAGTAAAAATTGATATAGAGTGGCACCAGGCTGAACAACCTCAGGCGCAGTTGGTCCTGGCTCATGGCGCGGGCGCTGGCCGGGACAGTGATTTTATGCAGGATATGGCCACCCGATTGAGTACTCTGGGGGTCACCGTTGGGCTGTTTGACTTTGGTTATATGCAGATAGCGAAGGCACAAGATAAGCGTCTTCCGCCTGAGCGTGCTCCTAAGCTGTTGTCACATTATCGGGATGTCCTGAGTGCTCAGCTGGATACCTTACCTGTGTTTATTGGTGGTAAGTCGATGGGCGGGCGAATGGCTTCGATGCTGGTGTGTGAAGAGGGTATTCAGGTACGGGGTGTGTTTGCGTTGGGCTATCCGTTTCACCCACCGGGCAAACCAGAGAAACTACGTACCGAGCACTTTGCTGACATCCCTTGCCCTTTTGTGGTGTTGCAAGGAGAGCGTGATACCTTTGGTAATCATGCTGAGGTCAGTGCTTTGGCAGCGCAAGCTGAAGATCAGAGCTGGCCTGAGCTGGTATGGCTTAAAGATGGCGACCATTCCTTGAAGCCGCGCAAAGCCAGTGGCCTGACAGAAGCGCAAAACCGCCAGCTCGCAGCTGAGACCATTGCGGCTAAAATTGCGGAGATACTCAATGGCTAAGCTATTTTTATTGCTGGGTGGAACATTTTGTATGCTATCTGTCATGCTGGGGGCTTTTGCTGCCCACGGTCTGAGAAGCCGTTTGAGTGACTACGCCATTGGCATTTTTAAAACCGGCGCTGAATATCAGATGACGCATGGTCTGGCTCTGCTGGCCGTGGCCCTGCTGTTGAAGTGGGGCGTGAAAGTTCAGCTGTCGGGGTATTTATTTGCGACCGGGATTGTCCTTTTCAGCGGCAGTTTGTATTTGCTGGCGCTGACCGGCGCTAAGTGGCTGGGACCGATTACGCCACTGGGCGGACTGTGTTTTATTCTTGGCTGGGCCTGGCTGCTGTTTCAGGTTGCCCGTCAGCCCTTTTAATTGATTAGAGACTTTTTATCACTATGTCTAGTGTGGTTATTTATTGCCGAAGCGGCTTTGAAAGCGATGCCGCGGCCGAAATTACGCATCATGCTGCGTTACATAATGTTGCCGGTTACGTGAAAGCGAAGCCTAATACAGGCTATGTGACCTTTGAGTGTTTTGACCCGGCTCAGAGTGAGCTGCTACTCAAGCAGGTTGATTTTTCTAGCCTGGTATTTGCCCGTCAGTGGTTTGCTGGTGTGCTGTTAAGCAAAATGCCTGTTGAAGACAGGGTGTCTGAGATCAAACAGGTGGTTGGTGATTTTCCTTTGTGTGGCGATCTGCGGGTAGAAACTCCGGATACCAATGAAGGCAAGGAGTTGTCGAAGTTCTGTAAGAAGTTTTCGACGCCACTTGCCAAAGCGCTGGAGAAGCAAAATAAGCTGACCCGCGACCACAAAGCCCATAAGCCAGTCCTACATGTGCTGTTTCTGGCTAACGATACTGCCTATGTTGGTTACTCATTTAGTAACAACAACTCGCCTTTCTTTATGGGGATCCCCAGGCTTAAAATGCCGGCCGATGCCCCCAGTCGCTCAACGCTCAAGCTGGATGAAGCGTTCAACGTTTTTGTCGGTAAAGAAAACGAGCCAGACCGAGTCCGCTCTGGTATGCGTGGCGTAGATTTGGGCGCTTGCCCGGGTGGCTGGACCTATCAGTTGGTGCGCCGTGGGTTATTTGTGGCGGCAATCGACAATGGACCGATGAACGATGATTTGATGGAAACCGGGCAGGTAAAACACTTCCGCGAAGACGGCTTTAAATATCGTCCAGAAAAGCGCAACATCGACTGGCTGGTGTGTGATATGGTTGAAAAACCAACCCGCGTCAGCGAGCTGATGGTCGACTGGATAGTGAATGGTTTTGTTCGCGAGCTTATCTTCAACCTTAAGCTGCCAATGAAAAAGCGCTTTGATACCGTCTACGAATGTTTGACGCTGATCCGTGATGAGTTGAAAAAGTACGGCGTAGGCTATGAGCTACAGGCCAAACACCTCTATCACGACCGCGAAGAAGTGACCGTGCACATTCAGGTACTGAAAGTACCGCAAAATCTCTACAGCTAAGTTCTGTTCGGCGGTAGTCTTGTTGATTGTCGCCTGTTCCACTCTTAGCCAAATTTCCACTCATAAAACGAAAAACGGCCTCTGATATTAAGCCTTTTGATCGAGCAGCGTGATTAAATGGTGCAGCCGTGGTTGTAAATTGCCGTAGATATCGGGGTCGGTATTAAATTCATCCAGTCTGTTCGAGATAAAAAGTAACGCATCTTTACTTTTGTGTAAGAGTTCTATGGTGTTGATTGTATCGTCACTTAGCTTGCCCTCCAGTAAGGAGAAAAAACAATCTGCTATTGCTGATTTATCAAATTCATCGTGTCTGCACGTGATGATAAAGCGAACAAAATAGGGCAAATAAGCCATCATTAAATTGGCTGGCATAAACCTGAGCTCATCTGTACGCTCAATAAAATTGATTTGAAACCGCGTTATTATCTTTCGCTCAGGCTGGTTAAAAAACACAGATTTCGCATAGATTAAACCAGGGTCCGCTTCACTGTTTTGAATTGCGTCATTCCATTGTTTTTCAGATATATTGACTGGCATTTCGTATTAGTCCTGATTGTATACGCAGGCCCATGGCCGACCCCTGCAAAAGAGTACTTATAATATTCCATATGAAGTCGTATCCAAGATCTTTTACTTAATTTAGTCTTACAAATCTACAGGTACTTTGTCGTTTGGTAAGCCAAAGGCCATGACTTATCGACTCCTGTTGAGGGTGAGAGATTGACTGGGCAAGCAAAAGCGCTGACACTCAGGCTTTCGATTTTATATTATTTAAGGAAGAATCTATGATATCACGTGGCACACTCTATTATTTATGCGGCAAGATGGGGGCTGGTAAATCCACCTTGTCGCGCCAGCTATCTCAGGAGCATCAGGCAGTGGTGCTGTCTGAGGATGACTGGCTGGCGGCGCATTACCCGGGCCAAATCAATACTTTTGATGATTACATCGAGAAATCCCGGTTAATCAAACCTTTTATCAAAGCCCATGTACAAAGCCTGTTGCAACTAGGTCTGAACGTGGTAATGGATTTTTCGGCTAATACCCGGCGACAACGCGCCTGGTTTGTTGAGCTGAGCGAAGCGGTACAGGCTGAACATCAGCTTTACTATCTGGATGTCAGTGATACACAGTGTTTGGCACAATTAGCCAAGCGCCGTAGTGAACAGCCAGCGCGAGCACAGTTTGATAACGAAGCGGTGTTTTATCAGGTTAGCCAGTATTTTGAACCACCTGAAGCAAGTGAACACCTGACTTTAGTGCAGGTAACGAACGCCTGCGGCTCAGGCGTCCAGTGAGGATGCCAGCTGCGACAAAGTCTCTCCTGCGCCATCAAAATCAAAATCCTCAATCTGGGTAAACAGTTGTTCTGCCAACGCTTGTCGAGGGGTGCCGCTGAGCGCTTCGAGCAGTGTTTCAGCCCGGTCGCTGGCATCCATATCAGAATCACTGATCATGCCTTTGAGCTCCGCGAGTATAGCCGCGATATCAATATCCTGATGTACGTTTGCTGGGAGGCTTGTTTCGCTGTCGTGTT
This sequence comes from Pseudoalteromonas sp. McH1-42, assembly GCF_022347845.1. Taxonomy (NCBI): domain Bacteria; kingdom Pseudomonadati; phylum Pseudomonadota; class Gammaproteobacteria; order Alteromonadales; family Pseudoalteromonadaceae; genus Pseudoalteromonas; species Pseudoalteromonas sp. McH1-42. Next base: position 18,752 of record NZ_JAKRFU010000034.1, read on the forward strand.
CACTGACTTGCTGCTCATTCAATGACAGTTTAAGTGCATCAATAAGCGTCGTCAGGTTGATTAATAGCTCATCCAATACGGGTTGTACAGGTGCATTGTTAGCACAGGCGGTTTCTAATTCAGCGGCCAGCTGCGCCACCTGAACCGCCCCAATATTTCCAGCGCTGCCTTTGAGCGTATGGGCACACCGCATCGGCCCTTTTGGATCGACATCTGTCTGCGCTTGCGCCTCGGCGAAGGCGTGTGCAAATTGAGTCTGTTTGTCACAAAAGCGCATCAGCAGCTTTTTGTACAGGGCTATGTCGCCTTCACTGATGGCCAGTCCAGCCTGGGTATCCAGCCCGGTAATCGTCGATAAGTTCCCTGGTTCATCTGGTTTTACTGAAGGCAGACGTTCGCTGCTGGTGGATATATTCGTTGGTTGTGCTGGGGTTATCCAGCGAGCGAGTGTGGCGAACATTTTGCGTGGATTCAGGGGTTTTTCAATGATGTCATTCATGCCACATTCCAGCGCCTTTTGACGATTATCGAGCATCACACTGGCGGTCATAGCAATGACCGGCAGGTCCTGCCATCTGGGCTGTTGACGGATAGCTTCGGTCGCGCTGTAACCATCCATCACTGGCATCTGGCAGTCCATGAGCACGCCATCGTAATCACGTTGTTGCAGCATTTCCAGTGCCAGCTGACCATGTTCGGCGACATCAACCCGAATGCCATTTTTTTCCAGTAAGGCAATGGCCAGCTCCTGGTTTAGGTCATTGTCCTCTACCAGCAGTAAGTGAGCGCCAGTGACAGAATCGGGCTGTTCATCAGTGGTCGTATCGTGTTGCTCGTAGGTACTTGGGTCGCCGAACAGACTGAGCAGGCAGGCGGCAAGCGGCTTGGGGAAAACTGGTTTTGCTAGGGTATAGCTGACATCGGCTTCTGTGCTATCTCCGTTATGATTCAACAGCACAATGGGCAGCTTTGCGCGCAGCGGGTCGGGTAAAGCATGCATACTGCGACTGTCAGCCAGAATGAATTGTGCTTTCACCAAAGCTTCTGCATCCTCGTTGAGGCAGTCTTTGCTGACAGGCTCTGCGCTGATCTCAAAGGCGTGCAGGTAGCGTTTCAGGGTCGCCGCGGCATACTGATTGTCATCGACAATGATGGCATGCTGCACGGACAATGCCGGCAAAGTTGCGTTGTTGCAGTCACACAGTTGCACCACAATCTCAAACGCAAAAGTACTGCCTTCACCGGCAATACTCTGGCAGCTGATCTGACCGCCCATCAGCTCCACCAGCTTTTTACAGATGGCGAGCCCCAGACCGGTTCCACCATATTTACGGGTTGTTGAAGTATCCGCCTGGCTGAAGGATTTAAACAGTTTTTGCTGTTGCTCCTCGGTCATACCAATGCCGGTGTCTATGACCGCAAATGCCAGTGTGAGGGTTTCTTTGTCGCCTGCCTGTGGCGATACATCAATGATCACATCACCGCCTTCATCGGTGAACTTGATGGCATTGCTACCTAAATTTAACAATATTTGTGAGATCCGCAGTGGGTCGCCTATCAGGCGTGCCGGGATCCCGGGATCCAGCATGACACACAGCTCAATGTCTTTTTCCCGGGCTTTGATGGCTAATAGGTCAATGCTCTGAGTGAGGGTTTCTTCCAGGTCAAACTCGATGGCTTCAATATCCAGCCGACCAGCCTCAATCTTAGAAAAATCGAGAATATCATTGATGATCCCGAGAAGTGACTCGGCACTGCGGTTGATCTTCTCCACATAATTGCGCTGCTGACGATTCAAAGCTGTTTGCAGTGCCAGGTAGCTCATACCAATGATGGCGTTCATGGGGGTGCGGATTTCATGCGACATATTTGATAAAAAGTCGGACTTGGCCTGAGTGGCACTTTCCGCTTTATCTTTGGCTTTTTGCAGAGCTACCTGTAGCGCTTTGGCATCGCTGATATCCATGTGGATCCCAAAAACTTCCTTACCACCAGGGCCATGTTTGGCTACGACACTGCGGCCAATGCTGAGGATCCATTTCCAGCTACCATCAGCACATTTCATCCGCATTTCATGGCGAAAGGTATCGCTTTCGCCCCGCGCATGAACCAGTAATGCGTCTTCGGTGGCACTCAAGTCGTCGGGGTGAATGAGTTGGTGCCAGCGGGCAATACTGGGGCCATAGCGTTGCTCAAGCTCATCACACTGGTAGCCCAGCATTTCTGACCAGACCTCATTGGTGATCAGCTGGCCACTGCTGATATCCCACTCCCAGGTGCCCGCGTTGGCGCCAGACATTGCCAGTTCCAGCCGTTGTTCTGCTTCTTTGAGCTCGCCATAGGACAAGGAATTTGCCAGGGCGACGGCAAGGTGGTTGGCCACCACCCGTAATATCGCCCGTTGCGCGCGGGTGAGCGCATGCTCATGGTTAAATTGCAGGGTAAATACGCCCAGCACCTCACCGTCGACCACCAACGGGGCACAAAAAACACTTTGTGTGTCGTCACCGTGGAGATTGTCTGCGGCATCCAGCGCCAGTTTCTGCCAGTCCTGAGGGCTGGCCGCATACACTTGGGTAGCTTCTTTGACACAATACACGTCGGCACCGCGGCTGGTGGTGAGCTTGCTGATCAACGCTGAAAACGGCTCATCATCCTGCACGGCATAAATGTAATCAATATACTGCTGGTCACGGTGGTAAATACCTACCGCGCAAAACTCACAGGGTAAGGTTTGCTTTAAGTGTTGATAGATGGTTTCGCAAATGACCTTCATGTCATAGGTTGCGGCGACTTCTTTACCTACTTCACCCAGTACCACCAGGTCCTGAGTGCGCTGAGCAACTTTTTGTTCCAGTTTTAAGCTGGCCAGACGCAGTCTGCGCTCTCGGATGTGCACTATAGTGACGATCGAGATAATGAGCACAGCAGGCAATAGTACTTTAAACCACAAGGTTTCATACCAGGCTGGCAGCGAAATGATCTGTAGCCCAATCGGAGTGTCATTCCAGACACCATGATTATTACTGCCTAACACTTGTAACACGTACTCTCCGGGTGGCAGCGACCGATAGTTGGCGCGTGGCGTATCTGTGATTGCACTCCAGTCGGCATCATGTCCCAATAACTTATAGCGGTAGCGGTTATCTTCAGTCGCATGGTAATCCAGTGCGGCGAAATACACGGCCAGATTTCTGTCTCTATGGGTAAATTCAATGCCGGTATCGAGTTTATTTAGGCGTTCGCCATCTAAATCGGCATGCGTAAAGACCAGCGGTGGCGGTGAGATATTGACATAGACAGTAAGCGGATTAAATCCGGTAATGCCATCTATGCTGCCAAACAGGATCTGTTCATCAAAGGTCACAAATGAGCGTGCCAGGAAGTGGTTGTTACCCAGTCCGTCATGGGTGGTAAACTGATGAAAGATCCCACTGAGCGGGTCAAGCTGAAACACACCGCCAGAGGTTGCCAGCCACAACAGTCCCAGTTCATCAGCAACAATAGATTTCACCGCAAAATTGGCTTGTGAGGTGGTATTACTAAAGCGCCGAAACTGGCCCTGATCGAGTGTGAAACGGGTAATGCCGTTATTGCTGGCAAACCACAGGTTACGGCCGCTCTGAATACCCTGATTGATATGGCGACCATCCAGACTGGTGGGGGTGTTATCGGGCAGGTAGTGCTGTATTTGTCTTAAGTCCGGGCTCAGGCGAAACAGGCCATCCCCGTCGCTGCCTATCCAGACCTGATCATCGCTGTCAATCAACACAAAAGTGGGGTCTGTATTGGGTAAGAAGTGCTTTACTTCACCGCTTGGTGGGTGCCAGCGTGTGACTCTGCGTTCACCGGCAATGATTAGCCAAAGCCATCCCTGAGTATCAAAATTAATGTAGTCGACGGGGGAGTTTTCTCGCACGCCTGGTGGCATAAAGGGCGTCAAAGTGCGCGTTAGCTCATCGACTTTAAACAGCCCAAAACTGGTACCTGCATAAAGCTGGCCATCAATGTTCCGGTTGAGGTGGTGTACTCTGAGCCGATAATCGCCCGTCAACTCCTCGGGCGAAGCAAACGGGGTAAATTGTCCATGGCCATCAAAATGTACCAGACCGCGACCGGTGCCAAGCCAAACGCCGCCTTCAATGGCCTGAGCCATACTCAGTACCTGATTAAATAGTCCGGAAAGCTGCTGATCTGCCAGAAAGTGATGCCAGGCCTTAAAGGCGGGCGGGTGAGGGAATACTTTAATGACGCCAGAATAGCGCGTTGCGGCCCACATCAGCCCGGTCTGATCAATTAACACCTGCCGCACGTCACGGTTTTGCAATAAGGCCAGCTTGCCATCCTGTGCAGTAGGGATGAACTTTTCCTGTATGGGTGAGAAGCGATAGATACCCGCAAATGTTGACAACAGAATGTCACCTTGATGGTGCAACAGACTGGATACGCTCGGCAGGCTGTGTTCATTGAGCTGATAGGTATGAAAGCGCTGCGTGTCCGGATCAAAGTGGCCAAAGCTTGTGCGCGTGGCTACCCAAAGTCGACCATCGGCGGCAACGGAGACCTGCCTGACCTCCGGATGGTCGAGTGACTGTGGTGCCACTTTAAATGCACTAAACTGGCCACTTTGGCGGTCAAGCCGGTAAAGTCCATCTGAGGTACCACACCAGATATTGCCCGCATTGTCCTCGGTTATGCTCCAAACCCGGTTGTTACCCAGGCTGCTTGGGTTGCCCGGTTTATGGGTAAAACGCTCAAACCCGCTGCCATCTGCTTTGAGACGGTTAAGACCGCCGCCATTGGTGCCAATCCACAAGCTGCCATCCGCACTTTCAAATAGGGCTTGTACTTTGTCTGCACCCAGAGACTGCGGATTATCCGGATCATAACGAAAGTGCTGAAATCCTTGCTGAGCGCCTAAAAACAGATTCAGGCCACCGCCCCAGGTGCCAGCCCATAAACGGCCACGGGTATCAAATAGTAAGACACTGACACTGTCAGCAGACAGTGAATGAGGATCGTTCGGGTCGTGTTTAAAGTTACTAAATTGATAGCCATCATAGCGTTTAATGCCGTCTGCGCTGCCAAACCACATAAACCCCTGCTGATCTTTACTGACAGCGTAGATCTGCGGGGTATTCAAGCCGTTATAAGTGGCGATATTCTCAATTTTTAGTGTCGTGGCCAGTACTTTTTGAGCGAAGAGCACACACAAGAGCAATTTCACCGCTAAACTAACAGTGAGTGCAAAACCGTAGCGCAGTGTTTGGGTCGGGCATAAAACTGAGGTGACGGACATAGCGTTGGCCTGCTGGCTGGTCAGTTAATTCGTTGTACAAATGTTAGACAGATAATAATAACATGTGCACAATAACAGCAAATAAATTTTCTGACCTTGCAACACCTTAACTGTGTCGGCCTCATTGGGAGGCAGTTGGCTTTAGGAGAGAAGAATGGACAATGGCAGTGCAGTAACCACTATGACCATCCTGGTTGTTGAAGCGCACGAGACCATTCGCTCTATGGTGGCTAATATTGTGACCGGTCTTGGGCGGGTCAATGTGTTACAGAGCCCCAATGGTGCCGATGCCCTCGATAAGTTGCAATATCAGGATATTCACCTCATTATCGCCGACTGGATGCTGCCCAAGCTGGCGGGGATCGACTTATTAAAAGAAGTGCGGAAAAACCCGCGTACGGCAGCCATCCCGTTTGTCATGACTGCCACCTCTATACAGCAATCTCAGGTGCTACAGGCCATTAAATGTGGTGTGTCTGAATATGTGGTAAAGCCTTTTTCCAGTAAAATCATGTTAGAACGGCTGCGCAGGGCGCTGAATAAACCTGTTCGGCCCTACCATGGAGAAATGGGCGAAGAAGAAGCAGTTGTGGAGCAACCCATTCAGGTGCTGGTGGTTGATGATGTCGCAGACAATATCAAAATTATTGGTGATGTGCTGCGTAAAGAGTACAAGGTCAAAGCAGCGCTGAGTGGTGCAAAAGCCTTGCAGATCTGCGCTGCAGAACCGCAACCTGACTTGGTCTTACTGGATATTATGATGCCGGGTATGGATGGGCTGGAAGTATGCCGTCGCCTCAAAGACGACCCACATACTCAGCATATTACCGTGATTTTTTTAACCGCGCTGGAACAAACCGAGCACGTTGTGCGGGGGCTTGAGCTTGGCGCGGTCGATTACATTACCAAACCGGCCAACCCGTCGGTGGTGAAGTCTCGGGTACGAGCCCATTGCCGTAATATTGAATCGAATCGCCTGATGCGTGCACAGATAGATGCGATGCTGGATAATGCCAGGCTGCGGGACGAGTTTGACAGCCTGACCCAAACAAACCTTGCAAAACCGGTGTCGGATATTCGTAGCTCAACGGCACTGCTTGCACGGCACATTAAAGATCCGGAGCGAGCAAAACGGTATCTGAGCTATATTCAACATAGTTGTTTGCGTCTCCAACATGCCATGGACAGTATGTCAGCGCTGGCAAAAATCGAAGCGAATGAGTATCGGCTCAGCCCGCTCAATCACCCCCTGCACAAAGTGATTGAATCCGTGCTGGAAGATTTAGCCCCGTTGGTAGAAGAACACAAAGTTCAGTTACGTACCGTGGTGTCTAAAGATCTCATGTTTTTTGGTGAGCCAGCGCTGTGTTATACCTTATTTCATAACCTCATCACTAACGCGTTGGAGGCTGTGAATGCTAAGCCCCTGGTGACCATCAGTGCGCAGCCAGCGGAGCAGCAACTCACGGTGATCATTCAAAATCCGGACCCCATACCGGACGGCGTCAGAACGCGTTTCTTCGACAAGTTTGTGACCTTTGGTAAGCCTGACAGAGCTGGGGTAGGCACTTACACCGCCAAATTACTTGCCGAAGCGCAGCATGGACAGATAGCGTTTAATACCGATGAGCAACGCGGCACTGAGGTGACGGTGAGTTTGCCGTTAGGAGAAAAAGTAAGTTAGTCTCCCGAGCAGCTGATGTTGCCCGGGAGGGAAGTGCTGGGAGTTAATTGCGATATTTAGGGCGATAATTCTCGACCCATAATTTCGTGGCCCCGCACACCGCGGCCGGCATCACAATCAGGTTTACTATTGGAATGCTGGTCAGCACCATGACAGCAAACCCAAAACCATACGACAGGCCCTGATGTGCTTTTAAGGTATCCTTCATCTCTTTGAAAGAGATTTTATGATTATCAAACGGGTAGTCGTTATACTGCACATTGTACATCCAGCACGAAAACAACACCCAAAGTATCTGGCCAATCAGTGGCAGCATCCACAGCAGGATGAAAAAGCCAATGGCACGCGGCAGGTAGTAAACCAGCTTACTCCATTCGCGTCCCAGCATACGTGGCACATCTTTTACCAAATCGGCAAAGCCGTCATCGTTAATTTTTTGCCCGGTGAGAAACAGCTCGACCTTCTCAGATAGCAAGCCGTTGAATGGCGCAGCGATAAAGTTGGTGATCACAGAAAATACCAAACTGTAGCTGAATAAAATCACCAATATGGCAATCGGCCACATTAACCATTCCAGCCAGCTGAGCCAGTCAGGTAACAAGTCATTGAGATAAGCAAAGCCTTGTGTCAGCCAGTCATACAGGAAAAACAATGAGCCGCCAAACAGCATCACATTGATAAGTAGTGGAATAAATACAAAACGTTTAAGTCCTTTTTGGCTTAACAATGAAAAGCCCGCGACAAAATATTCCATCCCCTTGGTAAGTTGCATTGAGATACCTCTGTACTGAAAGTTCTGCCTTCATTATAAATCCCGGCAACATAAAAAGGGCAGTCTAATCAGTAACAAATTGTGCATGTTGTGCCATCTTATTGTGTTTTAGTCAGTTTTTGAGTTGCTAGTGGTTTTGCTAAGGGGTCGGGCTGGTCCGGATAGAATTAATTTGCAGATTATTGCACTTTGCTGGTTGAAACCGCATCAGCTTGCCTATACATTCAAAATATCGTCCTGAGGGAGTTTGCCCATGCAATCGCGTTTTTGGTTACTAGCATTGTGTCTGATGGTGTCACTGACAGTGAACGCCGCTGGCAGCAGTGTGTCAGTCAAAACCACGCAGCTGGCAGAGCTTTTAACCGAACCGGACAAAGATAAGCTAGACAGTGATTTTGATATTCCTTTACCTGGCGCAGCCAAACAGGAATCGATTCAGTCTGTCTCTGATTTTCACGATGCCGTTAGCTTATACCACCCGTTTACTCACTATCACCAGGGGATCCGAGCCCCACCTGTTGCCGTTTAAGCCACTCATTTTTAATTTGAATGTACACGCCTGACTGACAGGCCGTGTCGTGATGTGCTTAAAGTCAGCGCTACTGTTTTAACAACTAAGCGACTGACAACGACCAATGTGAATACGCTTAGCCAAAGGCAAGCATCAATCGATTTGTTTATTTGAGATTGATTCGCTGTCTGCTATCAGTGGCAGAGCACCTTGGTCGATTCCCGAAACAGAGGTGAATAATGAATACGTTTAACAGACTCAATACGCTTGATGTGACCACCGACATGCCTGTACAGGCTAATCCATTGATAAATGACGTTGATAACAATGGGCTTGATCGCTTGTCTGTATCGGCACAAAAATACATGCATAATCTGGATGGTCAGAATTCGGTGTGTCTGGACCCGGATACCAGTGTTGATGAAGCCACGCTGGTGCTCAACAAAACCCATGTGGCCTCAATGTTTGTCGCGCAGAATGGCGCATTACTGGGGATTATTTCGCAAGCCCGGCTGGGGAGTCGACATATTTTAAAAGAAGCCCAGTTGCGAGGTTGTCAGCGCAATGAGCTGGTTGCCACCGATGTCATGTTGCCATTGAAAACACTCAAGCAGGTGAGTCTGACCGAACTTCGTACCGCGCGTGCTGGTGATGTATTGGTGACCATGGAAGCGCATGGCCTGGATTACTTATTGGTGACAGCACCTGAAACCGGTCAGATTTGCGGTTACTTTGATTTGGTCGAGTTGATCAAGGCTGGTGGTCGCTCTGTTAATCAGCTGCGGCCAGCCGAACACTTTAACGACATTGTGGTGTCTGTGTTGCACCACAGTGAGTTGTAACCCCAATCAACATAGTCCAACCGATTTATTTCCTAAAGTTAATGTAAATTAACGCCAAGGCACCCGCGGGTGCCTTTTTTATTACTCTGGAAATTTAACACCATGACGTTTGGCGTACCAGTAGCACAAAGGTAGTTCAATCAGAGTAAAGGAAATAACGGTAAACCAGGCCCAGTTGACCTCGAACAAGACCAGAGAAAACGATAACCCGGAGTCGTAGTAGACCGAGCCGACAATAGCCAGTGAGACGGCGGTTGCGATTAAATCCTGAACAGAGACCTTTTTCAGATCATTACCAGCGTAGCGGGGGTAAATGACAAAGTAGGCCAAACATAAAATGATGACGTTGAGCAGGATGACCTGAAGTTCAATGGACATAAATACAGCTTATAGGTATGAAGAAGTCCCTATTTTAAGGTGCGCAACGGGACTTTGGCAAGCAAGCTGATGGATGACTCTGCCTTTTCTGTGTCATTGCGGTTATACTTCGCGGGTAAACCAATGAGGTAGGTATGCTGTCGAAAAATCAACAAAAGCTGCTCCGCGCTCTGGCGCAAAAAAAATATCGCAAACAACATGGTCTGTACCTGGTGCAGGGGGCGAAAAATGTCCAGGAGTTGCTCATTGCAGGTAAGCCGGTTAAACACCTCTTTGCCAGCGCCGATTTTATTGCCGATAACCGGGCTTTGTTGGAAGGTCATGACGTGGTGCTGTGCGATGAGGCTGAGCTGAGTAAGGTCAGCACGTTAGTCAGCAACAATGCGGCTATTGCCGTTGCCCAGACTGAGCCACAGGCAGAGCTGAACACGCAAGGGTTGATCCTGGCGCTGGATGATGTATCAGATCCGGGCAACCTGGGTACCATTATTCGAGTTGCGGACTGGTATGGTTTGAGCCAAATTGTACTCAGTGAGCACTGTGCAGATCATCTGAATCCGAAAGTGATCAGCGCGACCATGGGTTCTTTCGCGCGTGTTGCGGTGATCAGAACGGATCTGTGTGCTTTACTGCAAGATTATGATGGCCCGGTTTATGGGGCTTTTTTAGAAGGTGAGAGCGTGCATACGACGCCTTTTGCTGCGCGTGGCATACTCGTGATGGGCAGCGAATCTCATGGTATCAGCGATGCAGTGGCACAGCATATTAATCAGCCCATAACCATCCCGGCATTTGGTGGTGCAGAGTCACTAAACGTGGCGATGGCGACGGGGATCATTCTTGATAACATTAAACGCCACAGCTAAGGTGGTGTGACCTTGAACTCTTGTGTTTGCACTTAAGCTATTGTTTATATGCGTCTGAGCAGCATCAAACTGGCCGGCTTCAAATCCTTTGTTGAGCCGACCAAAATTCCCTTTCCAGAGCCGATGACTTGTGTTGTTGGCCCTAATGGGTGTGGCAAGTCTAATGTCATTGACGCCGTACGCTGGGTACTGGGTGAAAGCTCCGCAAAAAACCTCCGCGGCGATGCCATGACGGACGTTATCTTTAATGGCTCAACTCATCGCAAGCCTGTGTCTCAGGCTTCGGTAGAGCTGCTTTTCGACAATACTCAGGGGCGTCTGCCAGGTTCTATGGCCGATAGGACACAGGTGGCGATCAAGCGTCTGGTAACCCGAGATGGCCAGTCACTGTATTTCCTCAATGGCAGTAAATGCCGTAAACGCGACATCACTGACATCTTTCTCGGCACCGGCCTTGGCCCGCGTAGTTATGCAATTATCGAGCAGGGGATGATTTCGCGACTTATCGAGAGTAAGCCGCAAGAGCTGCGTATCTTTTTGGAGGAGGCCGCCGGTGTCTCCAAATACAAAGAGCGTCGTCGGGAAACGCAGACTCGGATCAAAAGTACTCGAGAGAATCTGGAACGTTTGCTGGATATGCGTCAGGAGCTGCAAAATCAGCTTGACCGGCTGTCTAAACAGGCCGATGCGGCTCGTCAGTATCGAGACCTAAAGGCACAGGAGCGGACTCTGAAAGGCCAGCTGGCGGTGTTAAAGTGGCAGGAGTTACATGCCAGACAGCAGGAAAAAACCATTCAGATCACTAAACTGAATGAGCAATTGACCTTTTTGGAGCAAGCCCATGGTGGTCATGATGATGTGCTGGCCACGTGTGAGCAGCAAGTTACCCACTTCAGCGAGGCGCAATCGGAATTACAACAGCAGCTTCATACCACCCAAACTCAGTTAACCCGCCTGGAGCAGCAGAAAATCCATCTGAGCGAAAAACGCCGTGACTTAGAGGATAAACAAACACAGTTGAACGAAGAGATTGCCCAGGCTCAGGCGTTATATGAACAGCAACAACAACATTGTGCAGAATTAGCCGAGCAAGCTGAGATACATCAGGAGGCTGCGCAGATAAGTGCTGAGAAGCTGGCTGAAGCAGAAATATTAAACGAAGAAAAAACCCAGCAGCTGCAAGCATCAGAAGCGGCTAATCAGCAGAATCAGCAGGTACTTGAGCAGGCACGACAGCATGCTCAGCAATGTCAGTTAGCGTTGCAACGTGTAACTCAGCAACAACAGCACTTGACGCAGCAACAAGCGCAATTGGCACAGCAGTTGGCGCAGCATGGTACACAAAACCCGGCTGAGGCATTAGCACTGCAACAAAAAGCGCATCAGGAGTTGGTGCATGCTATGGCCATCTCACAGCAGGAAAACCAGCGTCTGAGTGCCGAGCTACACCGTTTGAACGAGGCAAAAGCGGCGCTACGGCAACAGGTTCAGACGCAGCAGGTCAAACTTGGGCAGGTTCAGGCTCAGGTGCAGGCGCTGGAAAAACTCACCCATGCTCAGCAAAGTGACAGTGAAGATGCCCCCGGTGTGCCTTTGCTCAGTGCTTTAAGGGTCGAATCAGGCCGCGAACAGGTTGTGGAACGTGCGATGCTGGGGCTGGGCTCGCTGCGGATCACAGAACAAGACTATGTCAACCGGATCTGGGCCAGTACAAAAAGAGAGAAAACCCCGAACAGTGTGGCGATGTTAGTCCATTCAGACGTTTACCCCGAGTTTCTCAATCAGATTGAGTGGCTCGGTGAGGCGCGTCACTTTAGCGCACACACAGCGTTTTTTGCCGCCATTGATGATGAAGGCAACTTGTATGGGCATAACTGGCGGGCGCAAGAGACAGATACGCAGTCGGAGAATTTGCTTGCCCATTATAGCGAGCTGCGTGCCCATCAGGCGGCATTGCCGGAGATTGAAGCGCGGCTTAGCGAACTGGAAGCTGCGCTTGGGCCACTGGAAGCGTCAGCGGTGCAATGTGCCGAGCAGCTTGAAACCAATAAACAGGCTGTTCATGAAGCGGCCAAACAGGTCGCCAGCAGCCAGACCCGAGTGGACATGCTGGTGGCTCAGCAAGCCAACTGGGAACAACAAAGCCATCAACTAGAAAGCAATCAACATGAATTGGCTGAGCAGAGCGAACTGCTGGTGGCACAGCTCGAAGAAAGCGAGCAAATTTTGTGGCAGGCAGAAGAAGCGCAGGATTTACAGCAGCAACAGGTGGATCAGGCGAGCGAATCACTGGATACACTCAAGCGGGCACTGCTTCATCAACAGCAACAACAACGTGACATTCAACAGCAGTATCATCAGGCGAAACTGAAACTCCAGCAGGTTGAAAGTGATGTGCAGCTTGGCCAGACTAAACTTAGCCACCTTGCCCAGACCCTAACGCAGGGCACAGAATCACTTGCGCAAGTGCAGCAACAATTACACAGCTGTGAAGAACCCGGTGTTGAGCTGGAGCAACAGCAAACCGAATTGTTGATCCGCCATACCGAGCTGGAGCAAGCACTACAGGATGGCGCGGCAAAACTGAATGAAGCAAAGCAGCAACTGAGTGATAAACAGCTGGCGTTGAAAGATGCTCAGGCACAGAGCACTAAACTCAAAGAGCAACGTCAGCAGTTGGCTTTACAGGAACAAAGTTTAATGGTGAAGGCACAGGCCGTGCTTGAGCCCTTGACAGAGCTGCGTCAGACACTCAAAGACGTTTTGGCTCAGTTACCTGAAGAGGCACAGGCCAGCAGTCATCAGGGTAAACTGACTCGCATTGCCCAGCAGCTGAGTCTGTTGGGGGCGGTGAACCTTGCCGCGATTGAAGAATTTGATGAAGCCCAGCAACGTAAACGGTATCTTGACGAGCAGCTGGACGATCTCAGTGCCGCGCTGGAAACGCTTGAAGGGGCTATTCGTAAGATTGACCGTGAGACGCGTAGCCGTTTTAAAACGACCTTTGATCAGGTTAATCAGGACCTGGCGGAACTGTTTCCCAAGGTGTTTGGTGGTGGTAGCGCCTATCTGGAACTGACCAGTGATGACTTGTTAGAAAGTGGTGTCACCATAATGGCAAGACCGCCGGGTAAGAAAAACTCGACAATTCATCTGTTAAGTGGTGGAGAAAAAGCCCTGACCGCATTATCATTGGTATTTTCAATATTTAGACTAAATCCGGCCCCATTTTGTATGCTGGATGAAGTAGATGCACCGCTGGACGATGCGAACGTAGGACGCTTCTGCCGACTGGTCGAAGAAATGTCGCAAACGGTGCAGTTTATATACATCAGCCACAATAAGGTCGCAATGGAAATGGCAGGCCGGCTGACGGGGGTGACCATGGCGGAACCCGGAGTTTCACGTATGGTTGCCGTAGATATAGAACAAGCAGTGCAAATGGCGCATGCATAATAAGTAAAGGTGAGCAATGGCCACAGAATTAAGATGGGCATTAATCGTGATCAGTGCACTGATCATTGGTGGATTATTGATACATGGCTTATGGTCGGTGAGAAAAAAAGAGAACCAGGACACCGATAGCCCCGCACCCGCAAAAAAACCGGAAACGGCCCCTCAGCCACAACGCGAAGAAGAGCCTCAGCTGGGCGAAATGAGCTTTTCTGCGGTTGATGAGGATAAGCAACCGGCCTCTGCTGAAGCCGATACCGAAGCGACCGAGCAAGCGGAGACTGAGCAGCAGGAATCACCGCAGGAAATGGCGCCGCAGGAGTTTATTATTCTGCATATTGATATGCCTGAAGGGCTAACCATGGCCGGCTCTAAGTTGCTACCTTGCGTATTGAGCCTGGGCTTTAAGTACTCTGATGAAGGTTTTTTTAATCGTCATGTTGAATCATCAGGTAATGGTCCGGTCTTGTTCCGTTTGGTCAATATGTACAATCCAGGCACCTTCGATATCGACAATATGGAACAGTTCAGCACCGGTGGCGTGAGTCTGTTTATGACCTTGCCTTGTGAGGGGGACAGCATGGCTGCGTTCAATATGCTACACAGTGCCGCGAAGAAACTCGCCGATGAATTTGGTGCCAGTGTGCTGGACAGCAATCGAGAGCCACTCACCGTGAATACCACCCGTGCCTATGTAGAAAAGGTACGAGAATATACCGTATAAGCGTTAAAGCTGCCTTCGGGCTCAGACGCGACAGAGCCACGGACCCGGGTCCGTGGCTTTTTGTGTTATTAAGAGGTTGTAATGTCAGAAACTATCAGCAAACAAATCAAAGAATTAAGACAGCAATTGGAAGTCTATAATTACCAATACTATGTCTTGGATCAACCAACGGTACCCGATGCAGAATATGACCGTGTAATGCGTGCCCTGATTGAGCTGGAAACTCAGCACCCTGACTATGTAACCCCGGACTCACCGTCTCAGAAAGTAGGCGGTGCGGCGCTGAGTAAATTTGAGCAGGTCACCCATCAGGTCCCTATGCTGTCGCTCGATAACGCGTTTGGTGAAGCTGAATTCACTGCTTTTAATCGCCGTATCAAAGAACGCCTGCTGCACAACGAAGAATTGGATTTCTGTTGTGAACCTAAGCTGGACGGTCTGGCTGTCTCTATTCTTTATCGGGATGGTGTGCTGGTTCAGGCAGCAACACGTGGTGATGGCCAGGTGGGTGAAAATATCACCGAGAACGTCAAGACCATCCGCAATATTCCATTGCGCCTGCGTGGCGATGATATTCCCGCGGAGCTGGAAGTACGTGGCGAAGTCTTTATGGACAAAGCGGGGTTTGCTCGCCTGAATGAAACCGCAGCGAAACGGGACGAAAAAACTTTTGCTAATCCACGTAATGCCGCAGCGGGAAGCCTGCGGCAGCTGGATCCTAAAATTACTGCTAAACGGCCACTGATGTTTTACGCCTATTCAATGGGTGTTGTGCAGGGGGCCGAGCTGGCTGATACTCACTATGCTCAGCTACAACAGTTAAAAGAGTGGGGTTTGCCAATGTGCCCGCAAACAAAGCGGGTGACGGGCGCCAGTGCGGCTTATCAGTATTACGAGGCCATCATGGCTGAGCGTGATGCGCTGCCTTACGAAATAGATGGTGTGGTGATCAAGGTCGACCATAAGCCATTTCAGGAGCAGCTCGGTTTTGTCGCACGTGCGCCGCGCTGGGCCATTGCGTTTAAATTCCCTGCACAAGAGGAATTAACTCAATTACTGGATGTCGAGTTTCAGGTCGGTCGTACCGGAGCCATTACACCCGTAGCTCGGCTTGAGCCCGTATTTGTCGGTGGTGTCACAGTGTCTAATGCGACGTTACATAATCGGGATGAAATCGAACGTTTGGGCGTAAAAGTCGGTGATACTGTCATCATTCGACGTGCCGGGGACGTGATCCCGCAGATCACCCAGGTGGTGCTGGAAAAAAGGCCTGCGGATGCCCGTGAGATTACTTTCCCGGCTACCTGCCCGGTGTGTGATTCCCATGTAGAGCGGGTAGAGGGTGAAGCGGTTGCGCGTTGTACTGGTGGCTTAGTGTGCCGTGCACAACGCAAAGAAGCGATTAAACACTTTTCTTCGCGTAAGGCGCTGGACATCGATGGACTGGGTGACAAGATTGTTGAGCAGCTGGTTGAGCGCGAGTTGATCACGACGCCAGCTGAATTATTCATATTACGTCAGGGGCACTTCGAGTCGCTGGAGCGTATGGGCCCGAAATCAGCCAAAAATTTGGTTGCGGCATTGCAGGCTGCTAAACAAACGACTCTGGCCAAGTTTATGTACGCACTTGGGATCCGTGAAGTGGGCGAGGCCACAGCACAAAACCTGGCGAATCATTATCTGACGCTTGAAAACGTGATGAATGCCTCCATTGAGAGTCTACAGGAAGTCAGCGATGTTGGCGTTGTGGTTGCCCAGCATATTCATGCGTTCTTCTCTGAGCCTCACAATCAGAAGGTGGTGAGCGACCTGCTTGAACAGGGGCTGCATTGGCCTGAAATTGCGGCGAAGGAAGAAAGTGAGCAACCGCTTGCTGGTTTAACATACGTTCTGACAGGTACTTTGAGTCAGTTAAACCGCAATGATGCTAAGGCACGATTGCAGGCGCTGGGTGCCAAAGTATCCGGCAGCGTGTCAAAGAATACCCATGCGCTCGTTGCAGGCGAAAAAGCGGGTTCTAAGCTGACTAAGGCGCAGGACCTCGGGATTGATATCCTCGATGAAGCGGCGCTGATTGCACTGCTTGATTCACATCAGGGGTAATTAACAGGCAGGCTGCTAACCTGCCACAGAATGAGAGAAGTGGTATGAGCAAGTTACAGGCGGGGTATGGGCCCGAGTATTGGGATAAATATGGGGTATATCGCACGCCTGTAGGGTTTAATCTGACTTTGTTGGTGTTGCTCAGGCCCTTTTTTCTGTGGCTGGTTTCAGCCCTCACATGGCGTCCTGATCTTGATCTCATGTCATTGTTTTTTCATTCAAAGCAACACTTCTTTGTGGCAGTCATGATAGCGAGTCTGGCACTGATCCCGACTGTGCTGTTTTCATTGCGCAGGCCAACAAGTTCTCCCAAACTCGCCAACTTCTGGCGTCATATGCGCTGGCCACTGCTGCTGGCAGCCTGTCTCGACCTGGCCTGGCTGGGGATGCAAATTGTTCAGGCGCAGTATCAGTTTTCTTTCTATCTGGCCATTCAAGCAGTGTTGGTGTCTTGGGTAATTTTATATTTGCTCAAAAGCCGATACTTAACGTGTTTTTTTGGGGATTGGCCTGAACCTGAAAATAATTGACTTGACGCTGACGGGCTAACAACTAAACATTAGGGCGATCGTGGCTTTCATATTGGCGTAAAAATAACACGCTAGTCTGATCTGGACTGGCTGTGTCACTCTATAACAATAAGACAAATCTCATGTGTTGCCAATATGGAGTAACCCAACATCAAGCGGAGAAAGAGACATGTTAACTTGGCGAGATATTCTGCAGTTCGCAGACAACGGTAATCCACAACCACCCAGGCGCGTCGAAAAAAATCTGATGCAATGGCAGGCGTTGCTGGAACCTTCGGTTTTTCATATCACCCGCAACCGCGGTACGGAGCGTCCGTTTAGCTCGCAAAGCTGCACTGTATTTTCACCGGGTAAATATCATTGTGCCTGCTGTGAACAGCTGCTGTTTGATGCAGAAGAAAAGTTTGATAGCGGCTCTGGCTGGCCCTCATTTACTCAGCCATATTGTGCAGATTCAGTCGCTTATCGGCTGGACCGCTCCCATGGTATGGACAGAGTGGAGATTGTTTGCAATGTCTGCGATGCCCATCTTGGACACGTTTTTCCGGATGGTCCTAAGCCTAGTGGTTTGCGCTATTGTGTCAATGCACTGGCGTTGAAAAAACACGAAGAAGGCACCCACTAAGTTATCAGGGGCGTTTTTCGTTAGGGTTTAAAGTCCAGTTTCATCTCTGCCAGCTGGGCTTGTAGCTTGTCGAAGCGTTCCTGCTGCTCAGGTTCAAGGTGTGCCGCGCTCAGTGTCTTATAGCATTTTTCTGCCAGGTTTGAGTTAAACGTGGTGGCTTGCTTTCCGGTTGCATCGGCCAGGCATTGCAGTAAATTGAGTGCGATACTGGCATTTTTAGGCATCACTCTGAATGCTTGTGTGAACGCTTCTAATGCCACGTCTAACTGCCCCTTCTGGAACTGCTTTACAGCGTGGTTATTGAGCTCTTTTGGTCCCATTGTGATGTTTTTTCGTTCATCCTGTTGTTGTTGAAGCAGGTGCATTAAGGTTGGATCTTTCTGCTGCTGATGGCGTTCGCAGTGCGTAATTATTTGACCAAACAACGCTTCTGCTTTGTGCTGAAACCCCAATTCGTGGAAGGCTTTGGCTTTATCTAATGCAGCATCAACCGAGCGTATTTGAGGCTCATCTTCCAACTGTTCCATGAGTTGCCGCGCTTTGGTATGTTCATCTTTCAGATAATGAAGCCGCGCATTTAATACGTCAATTTGAGTCTGGTTGTTGGCATTGGGAAACTGCTTTTTGAGATCACTCAGATATTGCTGAGTTTGTCGGGTGAGACGGGTGATCTGGTCATGCTGATCTGTGCTGAGCGCAAAGTCAATGCCAGCTCGGGCTGCATTCAAATAGACTTCCGGGCTGTCATGCATTGAAAAGCGGGCAAAGTTAGCGATTTCTTTTTGTGCATTGTAGCTGCATTCATAATCATGGTTAATACGTGCAACGGTACTGAGAGACTTCTGACGCTCAATATTGCGCGGTGCAATCTGAGAGGCTTTTACCAACGACTCCTGTGCTTCTTCAAATTGGTTGAGTTTGAGTTCCAGGCGAGACAATAGATCTAATGCAGCAAGTCGGGTTTCGCTTTTCTCTATCAGTGACTTGAGCATTTTTTGCGCCATGATGTCTTCATTATTTGCTATCAGGGTTTCGACTAAACCGAGTTTGGCCCAGGTAAACTTTTGCAGCTCAAGTACGGAGCGATAGAATTGCTTGGTTTCGTCAAACTGCTTAAGTTTTAACAGGGTCTCGCCTTTAAGCTTTAGTAATATCGGGCTGTAAGCGTGCTCACCGCTCTCAAGTTCAGAGTTAATGAGTTTCAGCGCTTTAGAGTAATTCTCGTCGTCAATCAAGTTATAGAGCGCCTTAAGGCTACGTTTACGCTTTAACACTCGCTCAATACGTGCTTTAAGCTCCTTTATGCTAAAAGGCTTCACCAGGAAGTCATCTGGTTGCAACTCAACGATACTGTGAACTAATTCTGGACTGGTTTCTGCGGAGGTGAAAATAAACCCGGTGCTTTGGCGGATCAGGCGTTTTTTAAGCAGCTCCTCGTATAGCTGATACCCATTCTGACGTTTACTCAGATCAAACGAGCAAATAATTAAATCGAATTTATGATGGATACAACTTTCCTTTGCCAGCTGGGCGTTTTCGGCAAACTGGACGTTTTTGTAGGCCAGCTGGTCCAGCGACTGCTTAATGTAGCTCAGCGCTAGCTGCTGTTCTTCCACGATCAAAATTTTTGCATTTACAAAGGGTTGAACAGGCATAGAGTAAAGGATAAAGGAATAAATTCTGCATGCTTTTAGTCTAGACGTTTATTTTTTCTTTTGAAACATAAGGATTAAAAAGCTTGCTAAGAATGCATAGAAAGTAGGGGGGTGCATTGCTAGAACGAGTCCAGTGCTGAATTGACTGAAGTATACGAGAAAAATAATAAGAATTTAGATGATGGTGGGTTGTAATGAACTTGAATTGGTAATGCTCGCCTTGGTTAGGAATGAGCGCGATGTGGCATCGACCAATGTACACGCGGTAAATAACAGGAATTTAGATGATGGTGGGTTGTAATGAACTTGAATTGGTAATGCTCGCCTTGATTAGGAATGAGTGCGATGTGGCATCGACCAATGTAAACGCGGTAAATAACAGGAATTTAGATGATGGTGGGTTGTACTGGACTTGAACCAGTGACCCTCGCCTTGTAAGGGCGATGCTCTCCCAACTGAGCTAACAACCCATGCATAGATGCAGGTATATACTCTGTATTTCCGAAGAAATGGTGGGTTGTACTGGACTTGAACCAGTGACCCTCGCCTTGTAAGGGCGATGCTCTCCCAACTGAGCTAACAACCCAGAGTATTATTTTTTATTAAGATGGTGGGTTGTACTGGACTTGAACCAGTGACCCTCGCCTTGTAAGGGCGATGCTCTCCCAACTGAGCTAACAACCCATCTTAAATTTACAGCAGCATTCAAAGTTATGGTGGGTTGTACTGACTTTAAATCAGTCCCTTGCCTTGGTAAGAATGAGCGCGATGCTGCATCGACCAAGTTCACCAAAATTATGGTGGGTTGTACTGGACTTGAACCAGTGACCCTCGCCTTGTAAG
>NZ_JAKRFU010000035.1:0-38474 GCF_022347845.1 Pseudoalteromonas sp. McH1-42
TGTGAGACTGTGAGACTGTGAGACTGTGAGACTGTGAGACTGTGAGACTGTGAGACTGTGAGACTGTGAGACTGTGAGACTGTGAGACTGTGAGACTGTTCAGGGATTATCACAGGCATAAAAAAACGGCCCGTGGTGGACCGTTTTTCTTTTATGTGTATTTGGTAATTAACCGCGGACTTTCATGCCCTTTTTCTCCATGCCACGATAGATATACAGCATCTGGGCAATTGAGATTAGGTTAGAGACCAGCCAGTACAATACCAGACCAGACGGGAACCAGATAAAGAACACTGAGAAGATAACCGGCATCCAGGTCATCATCTTTTGTTGCATTGGATCTGTGACCGTCATAGGTTGCAGCTTCTGAGTCAGGAACATACTGGCACCAAACAGGATAGGCAGCACATAGTATGGGTCTTTTGAAGACAAGTCAGTCAGCCACAGCATAAACTCGGCATGACGCAGCTCTGTTGATTCCAGGAATACATAAAACAGAGCCAGGAAGATAGGCATTTGCAGCAATAGTGGGAAGCAGCCACCCATAGGGTTTACTTTTTCCTTGCGGTACATCTCCATCATTGCCTGACCAAATTTCTGACGGTCATCGCCATAACGCTCTTTCAGTGCCTGCATTTTTGGCTGCAGCATACGCATTTTAGCCATTGAGGTATATTGCGCTTTGGTGAGCGGGTAAAGGAATGACTTAACAATAATGGTGATAGCAATGATGGCCAAACCCCAGTTGCCTAATCCACCGATGTTAATATCAAACAGACCAAAGAATGACCCTTCGCCAGAATATAAGAACTTCAATAGTTCAAGCAGAGGCTGAGAAATAAACCACAACCAACCATAGTCGACAGTCAGATCCAGATCTTTTTGTAAAGCTTCCAGCGCATCCATGTCTTTTGGACCCATGTAGTAGGTCGCGGTGAGCTGCGCTGTAGCATTGCCCTGAATGTTTGTTGCTTCGCCTTTCACACCTATGATGCTGTTGTTATTGCGTAGCGAGCTGTAAATGGTGTTGTTTGTTGTCTGACCGGGTACCCAGGCACTGACGAAGTAGTGCTGGATAAAGGCGATGTAACCACCCTGAGTGTTTTTGTTCAGGTTCGCTTCGGCCATATCAGAGAATGAGTATTTCTCGTAAGGCTCGTCACTGGTACCATAAGCTGCACCCAGATAAGTCTGGTCAACCATGCTGCCTTTTTCCTGCACTGTGCGCTTGATTTGCGTATACAGTTGCACTTGAACCGGGTCGGCAGTTGAGTTGGTTACATCGTATTCCAATGCCACATCATACTGACCTGGTTTAAATACATAGGTCTTGTTGAATTGAACGCCTTTGCTGTCAACAAACGTCAGCGGTACACGCAGTTCATCACCGCTTAATGTGTAGCTGGTTTGTTCGCTTTGATAGACCGGGCGACCCTGGCTTGATGCATCCGGACCATTCAGGCCGATCAGGCCGCTTTGTGCGAAGTATTCTTTACCTTCGAACTCACCTAATAGCAGATAAGGTTGGTCGCTGCCATGGGTTTCGGCGTGCTGTAGTAATTTCGCCTCGACGATGTCACCACCACGGGTGTCAATTTTTACTGCCAGTACATCGGTGGTTACCGAAATGACCGAGCGAGTAGCCACAGTGGCCTGCATTGGCACATCAGCCTGACTGGAAGCCGGTACGTCGGCTTGGTCATTGTTTGCGGGGCCGGCCACTTGTTGTGTGACGGCACTGGTATCAGCATTGGCTGCGGTTTGTTCCTTTGACCACTCTGTAAAGAGTAAAAAGGAAACCAGCAGCAAGCCGATAAATAAAAACGTGCGTTGCGATTCCATAACAGCTCTTATTTCTCGTGTTGTTTATCTTGCGTTGATTTAGCAGGCACGGGATCAGCCCCACCTGCACTTAAAGGGTGACATTTTAATATGCGTTTAAGCGCTAACCAACTCCCTTTTGCAATTCCATGTAAATTAATTGCCTGGATTGCATAATGAGAGCAGGTCGGAGTATAACGACAGTGTGGTCCCAACAGCGGACTGATAAAGCGCTGATAAAAACGGATCACACCTAATAGCAGTGTTTTGATCAGTGTCTGGCATACTTTGAATGGCCACCGGATCCACGCTTTACATTGCTGCACTATGCGCGATGAGGCTGTGGAGGAGGAGTGATTCATGATGATGCCGTCAGACTGATAACCATTCCCGAAAAATCAATGGGAAATTGGCGATTAAAAGGTGAGCTAACTTTACCTTATCGGGGTCAAAATAGCCATTGAGCCCTATGCGATTTTAGCGAATTCACAATAAGTTGAACTCGAGTAATTGGCGGTTACCCCTGGTTTATGAGGTAAACGAATAACGCGTTCAGGCATTATTGCATTATACGAGCCTGGCTTGAGCATGCGCGTAAGTTCAGTTGTTGTGATACTAGGACTGTTTGGGATTGTGTTGTTTAGACGCTGGGCGTTTTTTACCTGGACGTTTACGAGGTGGTGGCTTAGGAGCACCAGGTTTACAGCGTTCATTTACTTTACGCCATAATTTCGCCAGTTGTTTGCTGAGCTCTTCATTTGACTGATCGTCAACGCCTGTTTTTACCATCAGAACAATATCAATGTTGTCCAGCTTATGACGGTTTAAGCGGAAGCTTTCACGGGCAAGGCGTTTAATGCGATTGCGTTGGCAAGCTTTTTTACAGCGTTTTTTAGCTACAGTGAGTCCAAGACGTGGGTGTCCGGCATCATTGGGTTTCGCTAAGAGTGTAAAATAAGGAGTTGCTGCGCGAGCGGGGTCGTTAAATACTCGGGAGTAATGCGAGGGAGTTAACAGACGTAACTCCCTGCTGAAGCTAAAGTCTTCCACTTATATATTAAGCAGAAAGTACTTTACGGCCTCTAGCACGACGACGTGCTAGTACTTTACGGCCATTCTTCGTTGCCATACGTGCACGGAAACCGTGAGTACGCTTGCGTTTTAGAACGCTAGGTTGAAAAGTTCTTTTCATAACTAATCCATCCGATCGGTTAAAGTTTAAAACATCCTATGCAGGTCGCGATCCTGGCACAGGTGCCATTGCGAGCGCGAGATATTAATGCCGCGGCGTAGGAAAGTCAATCATAATCGCGCCATCAAGCATAGATTTTAGCCATAAATAACAAAAAACGGTCATTCTGGCGATTATCCCCTGAGGTAAACGCTCCGCATTATACCTTTATACTATATAGAGTGGGATCAAAATCCGCAGATTTAGCGATCCATTTGGTTCGTTCAGATCGGATCCGATCTGTGCGTGCGGGTGTGATCAACTTAGATCGGATCAAAATAAGGTTTTCCACACAGCTTGGGTGAAAAGTGGCAACATCCTCTGGAAAACTTAAAATGATCGTGTTTTTTAGATGAGATCTTGGCGTATTTTTGCTAAGATCAGTAAACAGGGTGAAAAATAAAATCCCAACAAAAACAATTGGATGCATTTGTTTCTAGGAAAGATCCTGATTTTTAAAAAAGTCAATATTGATGTTGTGGATAAGATCCCCTCATAATACCCGGCTTCCACCTATGTATTTATGATAACAAACAAGCATTTCCGTCGATCCTTTGGATTAGCTGTGTATAACCTTGTTGGTAAATCTGGCAATATCCTTGGTTTTTATGTACGGGAATATTAACTATTTCGGAGTGCGACGTGTATCTGTCGGTTTGGCAAAGTTGTTTATATGTTTTGCAGGATGAGCTGCCTTCTCAGCAGTTCAATATGTGGGTGCGACCACTACAAGCAGAAAGTACCGAAGATACCTTGACCATCTATGCGCCAAATCGATTCGTTTTGGACTGGGTGAGAGAAAAGTATTTAAATCGCATCAGTGAGTTACTGACAGAGATCTGTGGCGATGAAGCGCCTGAGCTGCGATTTGATGTAGGTAGTAAACCTATTGGCGCTGTTAACAGTGCACCAGCCTCTAGCGAGAGTAGCCAGAGTGCGCAAACTGGAACTGTGACTAAGCCGGTTGCCTCATCGGCGGGCGCGCCCAGTTCGGCTAAAGTAGAACCTGCTCCCAAATCTGGGGTGAAGTCCAATATTAAAGAAAACTATACCTTTGATAACTTTGTTGAAGGTAAGTCGAATCAGCTTGCGAAGGCCGCTGCAACTCAGGTTGCCGATAATCCAGGTTCTGCTTTTAACCCAGTCTTTATTTATGGTGGAACAGGTTTAGGTAAAACCCATCTGTTACATGCGGTGGGTAATGGCATTATAGATAAAAAACCAGATGCCAAGATAGTCTACATGCATTCTGAACGTTTCGTTCAGGACATGGTTAAGGCATTGCAGAACAATGCGATTGAAGAGTTTAAGCGTTATTACCGCAGTGTTGATGCGCTGATGATCGATGACATCCAGTTTTTTGCTAATAAAGAGCGTTCACAGGAAGAATTCTTTCATACCTTTAATGCATTGCTGGAAGGCAATCAGCAGATCATTTTGACATCGGACAGATACCCGAAAGAAATTGAAGGCGTTGAAGATCGTCTTAAATCTCGATTTGGCTGGGGTTTGACGATTGCGATTGAGCCACCTGAGTTGGAAACGCGTGTTGCGATCCTGATGAAGAAAGCGCAACAGAGTAATATCAATTTGCCTCACGAAGTGGCATTTTTTATTGCAAAGAAATTGCGCTCTAACGTCCGAGAGCTAGAAGGGGCTTTAAACCGGGTGATTGCCAATGCCAACTTCACAGGCCGGCCGATTTCCATCGAGTTTGTAAAAGAAGCACTTCGTGACCTGCTGGCATTACAAGATAAGCTGGTGACCATCGACAATATTCAGCGTACCGTGGCCGAGTATTACCGTATTCGTGTTTCAGATTTACTATCAAAACGTCGTAGTCGCTCGGTTGCCCGACCCAGGCAAGTCGCTATGGCGTTGTCTAAAGAACTGACTAACCACAGTTTACCTGAGATTGGTGATGCTTTTGGCGGGCGTGACCACACCACTGTGTTGCATGCGTGTCGTAAAGTAAAAGCACTGCGTGACGAAAGTCACGAAGTAAAAGAAGATTATCAAAACCTGATCCGTACATTGTCGTCTTAAGGGCCTAGTATGCAAATTACGATTTCAAGAGAACAGTTTTTAAAACCCTTGATGCAGGTCTCGGGTGCCATTGAACGAAAACACACACTGCCGATTTTGTCCAATGTTCTGGTCGAAGTGAAAAATGGCGTGTTATCGATGACAGGCACAGACTTAGAGATTGAGTTGGTTGCAAACGTGACACTGGAAGAGCAAGTCGCAGATGCCAGTATCACGTTGCCAGCGAAAAAGTTACTCGATATATGTAAGAGTCTCCCGGATGGTTCTTTGTTGCAACTGAGTAGTCAGGAGCATCAGTTATTACTGACCAGTGGCCAAAGTCGATTCTCTTTAACGACCTTAGCAGCCGAAGACTTTCCAAATCTTGAACAGTGGGATGGCGAGGTTGAGTTTCAAATTACCCGACTTGAGCTGCGCCAGTTATTAGAAGCGACCCATTTTTCGATGGCCAATCAGGACGTGCGCTATTACCTCAATGGTATGTCCTTTGAGGTTGATAATAGTGAGATTAAAACAGTTGCAACCGATGGACACAGGCTAGCAATTGCCCAGCATCAATTAGGTGCGTCATTGAATACACAGCGTCAGCTGATCATTCCACGCAAGGGTGTGCAGGAGATCATGCGTTTGTTACCAGCAGATGATGAGCCTCTCACCATTCAGTTTGGCAGTAATCATATTCGTATTTTAGATCCTGAGTTTACTTTGACAAGTAAGTTAGTGGATGGACGTTTCCCGGATTATCGCCGAGTGCTACCACGTGGTGGTGATAAGCTGGTGAATGCAAACCGAGAGTGGTTACGCAGTGCATTTCAGCGCGTCTCTATTCTGTCGAATGAAAAGTTCCGTGGAGTACGTCTTAATCTGTCGAATGGCATGTTAAAGATCAGTGCGAATAATCCGGAACAGGAGCAAGCAGAGGAAACTGTTGAGGTTGAATATCAGGGGGATGACCTGGAAATTGGCTTTAACGTCTCCTATTTGTTGGATGTACTTAACACACTAAAAACAGAAGATGTGCAGTTTACATTAGCAGATACCAATAGCAGTGCCCTGATCGAAGGGGCGAGCGACGACACTGCAATGTATGTCGTTATGCCTATGCGCCTGTAGAAGTTAGTGTGTGCTCTTAAATGAGTTTAACTCAAATTAGCCTCAATAATTTTCGCAATATTGAGGCCCTCTCTTTTTCACCAAGCGAACAAATCAATATCATTTTAGGCGAAAATGGCAGTGGAAAAACCAGTCTGCTTGAAGCCATTTATTTCCTTTCTAATGGACGTTCATTTAGAACGAACAAACATAAGTTGATGATCCGTCATGAGCAAGATAAATGTATTGTTCATGGTAAAAAGCAACTTCATAGTTTATCTATCCCCATAGGTATAAGCAAAAACTTACAGGGTGAAACACAGCTCAGGATCCAGGGTCAATCGAGTCGAAAAATCGCTGAATTGGCGCAGATCCTGCCCACTCAGGTGATCACACCAGAGAGCTACGAGTTGTTTTTTGGCGGACCAAAAGAGCGACGAAAGTTTCTCGACCTTGGGGTGTTCCACGTGGAACATCAGTTTTATAGTGTCTGGAAAGACTTCAACAAAGTGCTTAAACAACGAAATGCTTTGCTGAAAACTAAGCCTGCTCAGTACCAGCTTCAGATACGTACTTGGGACAGAGAATTTGTTCGTTTGGCTGAGCAAATAAATATGTTTAGAAAGGCGTATATAAGTAGGTTTGAGCGCCATTTTTTTGATAAGATAGGGGTGATAAGCCCCATCTTTAAAGGCCTTGAAATGCGCTATGACGCAGGCTGGAAAGGGGAACTAGCTGAGGTGCTAAACGCCCAACTGGAGCGGGATAGCAAGCTTGGCTATACAACTAAAGGGCCGCATAAAGCCGATTTTAATTTTTATGCTAATGGTCACGGCGTTGAAAATATACTGTCTCGGGGTCAGTTAAAGTTGACACTCTATGCGCTAAAAATCGCACAGAATAATTTAATAGAGGCCGAGACCGAGAAGCAATCCATTTTGCTTATCGACGATTTACCTTCGGAGTTGAGCCAGGAGACGATGCTGAGCATCGCGCATTTACTTGCAGAATGTCAGTCGCAGCTATTTATCACTGCGATAAACTCCGAAAGTATCCAGGCCATTGTGGAACCCATGAAACGAAATGTTGAGATGTTCCACGTGGAACATGGCCGCTTAATAACAAAATAATTGGAATACACCATGTCTGATAATTACGATTCATCGAGTATTAAAGTACTGAAGGGATTGGATGCAGTAAGGAAGCGTCCGGGAATGTATATCGGGGACACTGATGATGGTACTGGACTACATCACATGGTCTTCGAAGTCGTCGACAACTCTATTGACGAGGCGTTGGCAGGACACTGTGACGATATTTTCGTTACTATCCATACTGATGGCTCTGTGTCAGTTCGAGACAATGGCCGTGGTATCCCAACGGAACTACACCCTGAAGAAGGGGTGTCTGCGGCAGAAGTCATCATGACCGTGCTACATGCTGGTGGTAAATTCGATGACAATTCTTATAAAGTATCAGGCGGCCTACACGGTGTAGGTGTTTCTGTTGTAAATGCACTATCAGAAAAACTACAACTAACAATTCGCCGTGATGGCAAAGTGCATCAGCAGAAATACACTATGGGTGTACCAGATGCGCCACTGGGTGTAATTGGCGAAGCTGAGAGCACGGGAACAGAGCTGAGATTTTGGCCAAGTGCGGAAACTTTCTCTGATACCAACTTCCATTATGATATTT
This sequence comes from Pseudoalteromonas sp. McH1-42, assembly GCF_022347845.1. Lineage (NCBI taxonomy): Bacteria > Pseudomonadati > Pseudomonadota > Gammaproteobacteria > Alteromonadales > Pseudoalteromonadaceae > Pseudoalteromonas > Pseudoalteromonas sp. McH1-42. Next base: position 7,889 of record NZ_JAKRFU010000035.1, read on the forward strand.
TGGCAAAACGACTGCGTGAACTGTCTTTCCTGAACTCCGGGGTAAGTATTATCCTGAGCGATGAGCGTGAAGAGAACAAGCAAGACCATTTCAAATATGAAGGTGGTATTCAGGCGTTCGTTGAATACCTGAACCGCAAAAAAACGCCTGTTCATCAAAATGTATTCAACTTCACTTCAGAACGTGAAGACGGCATTAGTGTTGAAGTATCCATGCAGTGGAATGATGGATTCCAAGAAAATATTTACTGTTTTACTAACAACATTCCTCAGCGTGACGGTGGTACACATTTAGCGGGTTTCCGTAGTGCACTGACTCGTACGCTAAACAACTACATGGAAAAAGAAGGCTTTAACAAGAAAGCTAAAACAGCAAGTAACGCGACAGGTGATGATGCGCGCGAAGGCTTAACGGCTGTAGTGAGTGTTAAAGTGCCAGATCCAAAATTCTCTTCTCAGACTAAAGACAAGCTCGTTTCAAGTGAAGTGAAGGGTGCGGTTGAACAAGCAATGGCTGAAAAGCTAACAGAGTATCTGCTAGAAAATCCAGGCGATGCTAAAACAGTTGTAAGCAAAATCATTGATGCTGCACGTGCCCGTGAAGCTGCACGTAAAGCGCGTGAAATGACACGTCGTAAGGGCGCCATGGACTTAGCAGGTCTACCTGGTAAACTTGCTGACTGTCAGGAACGTGACCCGGCAGAATCTGAACTCTACATTGTGGAGGGTGACTCAGCGGGTGGATCGGCTAAGCAGGGCCGTAACCGTAAGAATCAGGCTATTTTGCCACTAAAAGGTAAAATCCTGAATGTTGAAAAGGCACGTTTCGATAAGATGTTGTCTTCGCAGGAAGTTGCCACACTGATCACTGCATTGGGCTGTGGTATCGGCCGTGACGAATACGACCCGGAAAAACTGCGTTATCACCGCATTATTATCATGACCGATGCGGACGTCGACGGCTCGCACATTCGTACACTGCTGTTGACCTTCTTCTATCGTCAAATGCCGGAAATCATTGAGCGTGGTTACGTTTATATTGCTCAGCCGCCGCTGTACAAAGTGAAAAAAGGCAAGCAAGAGCGCTACATTAAAGACGACCATGGGCTGACAGACTACCTGACAACGTTAGCGTTAGATGGTGCCTGTATCTACTCAAGCGAGGGCGCCGAGGCCATTTCCGGTAATCGCCTTGAGAATATGGTCCATGATTATCAGAAAACCATTGACGTGATCGAACGTCTGACACGCAAGTACCCACGTGCCATGATGTCTCGTCTGTTATACCAGAATGAACTTAGTGAAGCAGACCTGAGTGATGAAGCGAAAGTAACAGGCTGGATTCAAGCGTTCGTTGCTGACCTGGATAAGCATGATGAAGATGCCACTATCTACAATGCGGAAGTAAGCTATGATGACGAACGTCACATGTACTATCCGATTGTTAATATTCGCCAGCACGGCGTGGATAAAGCTTATACACTGAATTACGACTTCATCACATCAAAAGACTATGTTCGCATTGTGAATACAGGTAAGTCAGTTGCACACTTGATCAGCGAAACTGGCTATGTACAACGTGGTGAAAAAACGCAGCCTGTTGAGACATTCGCTGAATCACTGGATTGGTTGATTGCAGAGTCCAAGCGCGGCTTGTATACACAACGCTATAAAGGACTGGGAGAGATGAACCCAGATCAGCTATGGGAAACCACAATGGATCCTGCAGCACGTCGCATGTTGCGAGTGACCATTGAAGATGCCATCGCAGCCGACCAGTTGTTTGCAACCCTGATGGGCGATCAGGTGGAACCGCGCCGCGATTTCATCGAACAAAACGCATTACGCGTTGTGAATCTGGATGTATAAACAAGTTATTACTTGTAGATAATCTTCAAAAAGCCACTCCTTAGCGAGTGGCTTTTTTGTTTCATGCGCTCACTTTGATGCTTTGTCTGATATTTAAAGGCCAAAATGAGCGGGTAAACAGAGAGTGGGAAGCGTGGTTTTTTACGTGCTTTTTTAGTGATAACGCTTAAAACAGCGCGACGCTCGCGGTATACTGAGCATAATTTTCAGACATTATTAGCCCGGACTGGCCACTGTTTTGAGCAGCCACACTGGGTTCCATGTACCATACAAAAATAAGCCAACTATGCAAAAATACGATATCAAAACCTTCCAAGGGTTGATCCTGGCTTTACAGGACTATTGGGCACAGCAAGGCTGTGTTATTGCGCAACCACTGGATATGGAAGTGGGTGCGGGCACGTTTCATCCGCTGACCTTTCTTAAATCGATTGGCCCAGAGCCAATGTCGAGCGCGTATGTACAACCTTGTCGTCGTCCGACTGACGGCCGATACGGCGAAAATCCAAACCGCCTGCAACACTATTATCAATTTCAGGTCGTATTGAAGCCATCACCTGAAAATATTCAGGAGCTATATCTGGGCTCATTGGAAGCGCTTGGTATCGATACCCTGACTCATGAAGTGCGTTTCGTAGAAGATAACTGGGAATCACCGACGTTGGGTGCCTGGGGTCTTGGCTGGGAAGTCTGGTTGAATGGCATGGAAGTGACTCAGTTCACTTACTTCCAACAGGTGGGTGGTTTGGAATGCGCGCCGGTTACTGGCGAAATCACCTATGGTTTGGAACGTCTGGCAATGTATATACAAGGTGTGGACAGCATTTATGATCTGGTCTGGACCGATGGTCCTATGGGCCGAGTGACTTATGGCGATGTGTTCCATCAGAACGAAGTTGAACAGTCGACTTACAATTTTGAGCATGCGGATGTTGACGCATTGTTCAAGCAGTTTGATCAGTGTGAGCTGGAAAGCCAGAAGCTGATCGAAGCGGGGCTGCCTTTACCAGCCTATGAGCAGGTAATGAAGGCATCGCATGCATTCAATCTGTTGGATGCCCGTCATGCGATTTCTGTGACAGAACGCCAGCGTTATATTCTACGCGTACGTGCGCTGTCTAAGGCCTGTGCTCAGGCTTATTATGAGGCCCGTGAGGCACTCGGATTCCCGCTTTGTAAGGATTAATCATGACCACAGAAAATCTACTTGTTGAAATTGGTACTGAAGAGTTACCACCAAAAGCCTTACGCAAGCTGGCAGAATCCTTTGCTGACAATCTGCAGGCTGAGCTGACCGGCCTTGAGCTGGCATTTGAAGATATTAGCTGGTACGCATCACCACGTCGTCTGGGTTTAAAAGTCGCAAACTTACAAACCCAGCAACAGGACAAAGTGGTTGAGAAGCGTGGTCCGGCAACTAAAGCCGCCTTCGATGCAGACGGTAATCCGACTAAAGCGGCAATGGGCTGGGCACGTGGCTGTGGTATCGAAGTCTCTGAAGCGGAGACACTGGAAACAGACAAGGGGGCCTGGTTGTTGCACCGTGCCACTGTCGCAGGTCAACAGGCCAGCGCGCTGTTATCCGATGCCATTGCCAAGTCACTGGCCAAGTTGCCGATCCCAAAACCAATGCGTTGGGGTGCCAACAAAACACAATTTATCCGCCCGGTTCACACGGTCGCTGCCTTGCTAGGTGGGGAAATAGTACAGGGTGAAGTCCTGGGTAAAGCCATTTCAAACCAGCTACAAGGCCACCGTTTCCACCACCCGGAACGTGTGAGCATCAATCATGCCGATGACGCGTTTGATACGCTGAAAGGGGCCTATGTCATCGCTGACTATGAAGCACGTAAAGCGCTCATTCGTGAACAGATCAATGCTGAAGCGGACAAGCTGGGTGCGGTTGTTGCGATGGATGAAGATCTGCTGGAAGAAGTGACAGCCCTGGTAGAGTGGCCGGTTACTTTGGTGGCCTCATTCGAGGAAGAGTTCCTGTCGGTCCCTGCTGAAGCGCTGATCTACACCATGAAAGACGACCAGAAGTACTTCCCGCTACTGGATAAGTCAGGTCAGCTGATCAACAGATTCCTGTTTGTATCAAACATTGAAAGTAAAGATCCAAGTGTGGTCATCTCTGGTAATGAGAAAGTGGTTCGTCCACGCCTGGCGGATGCACAGTTCTTCTTTGAAACCGATAAGAAGAAAACGCTGGAAAGCCGTCTGGAATCATTAGGCACTGTGTTGTTCCAGAAACAGCTAGGCACATTGAAAGACAAGTCAGAGCGCATTGCCGCGTTGGCTGGCTTTATTGCTGAGCAACTGGGCTCAGATAAAGCGCTAGCAGAACGTGCCGGCCTATTGAGCAAAACGGATCTGATGACTGAAATGGTCATGGAGTTTACCGATGTACAGGGTGTAATGGGTATGCATTACGCACGTATTGACGGTGAGGCCGAAGAGGTGGCGGTGGCGCAGAATGAGCAGTATATGCCGCGCTTTGCTGGCGATGCTTTGCCTTCAAACCCAATCAGCTGCGCAGTCGCACTGGCTGATAAGTTTGATACCCTGGTGGGGATCTTTGGTATTGGTCAGACGCCAAAAGGTGATAAAGATCCATTTGCCCTACGTCGTGCTGCCATTGGTGCACTACGCATCATGGTTGAGAAAGAGCTGGAGCTGGACATTCATGCGCTGGTCGAAAAGTCTCGGGCTTTGTTCGGTGACAAGCTGACCAACGACAATGTTGGCGAAGAGGTCTTTGAGTTCATGCTGGGTCGCTTCCGTGCCTGGTATCAGGATGAAGGTATTGCGGTAGATGTGATCCAGGCGGTACTGGCACGTCGTCCTTCTCAGCCGGTTGATTTTGATCGTCGTGTCAAAGCAGTGAGCCACTTCAGAACACTGGAGCAGGCAGAAGCGCTGGCTGCGGCCAACAAGCGCGTTAACAACATTTTGGCGAAGAATAATGTCACCAGCGACGCTGAGGTGAATACAGCCTTGTTGTCTGAAGCTGCGGAGCAACAGTTGGCTCAGGAAGTCGCAGCACTGACCGCCGAGCTGGCACCGGTTTATGCGCAAGGGGATTACCAACAGGCGTTGACTCGACTAGCGAGTCTGCGCGAAGCCGTAGATAACTTCTTTGATAATGTCATGGTGATGGCTGACGACGAAGCAGTTAAGCAAAACCGTCTGGCGTTACTCAGCCAGCTTAGCCGTTTGTTCCTCAATACGGCGGATATCTCTGTCTTACAAAACTAAGACAGTCACTCTTAAAACAAGCCAGCATTCGTGCTGGCTTTTATTTTTGTGATCGGGATTAACAATGAAACAGCACATCATTGCCTTGATAATGGCATTGGGTTTGAGTGCCTGTACGACGGCACCTCATCAGTCAACGGATAGTTCAAGTGAGCAGCAAGTCACAAGCAATGCGTCTCCAGCGGTGGACAGACCTATGTATTTACGCGGCGACTTTACTTTGTGGGATGCCGACGAAGTCTACCGATTGACACAGACCCAGACGGGTCTGTACAGCGTACGGGTCCGCTTTATGAGCCCAGGTAAAGTGTACGAATTTAAAATTGCGGATGCGAAATGGACGCCAGGTTATAACTGTGGCTTTCGCTACGATGGCAAAGTGAGTGTGGGCAAAGCGGTTGTCGCGGACTGTGACACGGTATATAACTACTTTGGATTTATGCCAGACAGAAAAGGCTGGTACCGCATTTCACTGGATTTGAGAGGCTCTGTCCCTCAGGTTGTTGTGCAGCGAGACTAATATCACGAAAAACAGTTTGCGCAATTTGGCTGGTGAGGTAATCGCACCAGCTTAAAAATCATTTTCCTTTCTTTACCAGGTAGCGGTAAGGGAGGTCATCCACTTCTTTTGCTACCAAAGTGTGATCCATAAACTCACAAAAACTGGGTATGTCCCGGGTAGTAGATGGGTCATCGGCCAGGATCAACAAAGTTTCACCCTCGCGCATCTTCCTCACTTTGCCGCGGATCATCATTACGGGTTCGGGACAACGTAAGCCAATCGCATCAAGAGTATGGTCAGTGTTGTCAAAGTTCATGGCAGTGTCCCCGGAAAATAAAACGCCTATTCTAGCGCGCCTTGTATGACAAATAAATACTCGTGTGAATGGGTCGCTGCCAGGACATAAAAAAGGCAAGCTACGATATGCAGCTTGCCTTGGTCACCAAGTTAAAATGGTTAGGGAATCGCGTACTGGTTAGTCGTCAACGCGTTCAAACACGGTGGCGATACCCTGGCCAAGACCGATACACATAGTCGCAAGGCCATACTTTGCATCTTTGTCTTCCATAATATGGATTAAGGATGTGCTGATCCGTGAGCCTGAACAGCCCAGTGGGTGGCCCAGCGCAATCGCTCCGCCGTTGAGGTTGACTTTCTCATCGGCAACATCCAGTAAGCCAAGGTCCTTCAGAACCGGTAATGACTGTGCAGCAAACGCTTCGTTCAGCTCTGCCACATCGATATCTTCAATGCTCAGACCTGCTTGTTTCAGCGCTTTCTGGCTGGCAGGAACCGGACCGTAACCCATGATGGATGGATCGCAGCCTGCAACCGCCATTGACTTGATACGTGCGCGGATCGGCAGGCCCAGTTCTCTGGCTTTTGACTCACTCATAACCAGCATGGCAGAAGCACCATCCGACAGAGCAGATGACGTACCTGCTGTGACTGTGCCTGAAGCCGGGTTGAATACCGGGCGTAACTGGCTCAGGCCTTCCATGGTGGTTTCCGGACGGATCACTTCGTCGTGTTCAACCAGGACAGGCGCGCCATCGGCATCGTGACCTTCCATCGGCAAAATTTCACGAGCGAAACGGCCTTCGACCGTGGCTGCGTGAGCGCGTTGATGAGAGCGCACCGCAAAAGCATCTTGTTGCTCACGGTTAATACCGTGCAGGGTAGCCAGGTATTCCGCAGTCAGACCCATGACGCCTGCGGCTTGTGCAACCGAAGTCGACAAACCTGGGTGGAAGTCATTACCGTGCGTCATCGGGACATGGCCCATGTGCTCCACACCACCGATCAGGTAAGTATCGCCAGCGCCAGTCATAATCGCACGTGCAGCATCATGCAGTGCCTGCATGGAAGAACCACACAAGCGGTTTACCGTGACAGCAGGTACGGTATGTGGAATACCAGCCAGCAGGGCGGCATTACGGCCCACGTTGAAGCCTTGCTCCAGGGTTTGTTGTACACACCCCCAGTAAATGTCATCGATAGAATCCGGTGCCACAGCCGGGTTGCGATCTAGTAGCCCTTTCATCAAGTGGGCACTCAGATCCTCAGCACGTTTGTGTTTGAACACGCCAGCTTTGGAGCGGCCCATTGGCGTACGAATACAATCTACGATTACAGCCTGTTCCATGTTACTGACCCTCCACTTTGTAGAATACTTTACCGGCAGCTGCCCACTCACGGGTTTGCTCCGACACCTGATAGATTTCGCCTAAATGTGCGTACTTATCGGCAATTGCTACAAATTCCGCCAGACCCAGTTGATCCAGATAACGGAATGCGCCACCACGGAACGGCGGGAAGCCAATACCGTAGATCAGCGCCATATCGGCTTCCTGTGGTGAGGCAACAATGCCTTCTTGCAGACATAGCAGGACTTCGTTGATCATCGGTACCATACAGCGCTCGATGATGGTTTGTTTGTCAAACTGTGCAGGTGCATCACAAATTTCACTCAGCAGGGCAACGGCGTCGGCATCTTTGCTCTTCTTCAGGCGACCTTTGCGGTCAGGTGCATACTGGTAGAAACCTTTCTGGTTTTTCTGTCCAAAGCGATTTGCGTTGGCCAGGTGGGCAACCGGATCTTTGTCTTGACGTGCCATGCGGGTTGGGAAACCATCTGCCATCACGCCGGTACAGTGATTGGCTGTGTCGATCCCAACAACGTCCAGCAGGTAAGCCGGCCCCATTGGCCAGCCAAAGACATTTTCCATGACTTTGTCGACTTGTGTGAAGTCAGCACCCTCTACGACTAGCTGGCTGAAACCGGCAAAGTATGGGAACAGTACTCTGTTCACGAAGAAACCCGGACAATCGTTCACAACGATTGGCGACTTGCCCAGTTTCAGAGCATAGTCGACAACAGCCGCAACGGTGTCATCGGAGGTTTTCGCGCCACGAATGATTTCAACCAGTGGCATCTTGGGCACTGGATTAAAGAAGTGCATACCACAGAAGTGTTCTGGGCGTTCCAGTCCTTCAGCCAGTTCGTCAATGCGAATGGTTGAGGTATTTGAAGTCAGGATGGTGCCTTGTGGCAATTGTTTTTCAAGACCAGCTAGTACGGTTTTCTTAATCTGAGGGTTTTCGACAACCGCTTCAACGATGATGTCACTGCCTTCCAGGTCACGGTCATTCAGCGTTGGTTTGATCTGCGCCAGTGTGCCAACCATTTTGTCCAGCTTCATGTGACCACGCTCGACTTTTTTGCCCAGCAACTTTGCCGCTTCGCCCATGCCCAAGTCCAGCGCACCCTGACTGATGTCTTTCATGACAATCGGTGTGCCTTTATACGCCGACTGGTAAGCGATACCGCCACCCATGATGCCCGCGCCCAGTACCGCAGCTTGTTTGATATCAGTCTGGCTTTGTTTCGCTTGTTTCTTAGCAACGCCTTTAATGTACTGATCGGCCAGGAAGATCCCGGTTTGTGCCGCCGCTTCAGCGGTTTTAGCCAACTTAGCGAAGCTCGCGTTCTCAACTGCCATGGCTTCATCGCGACCCATATTGGCAGCAGCTTTGATGGTTTTAACCGCCATCACAGGAGCCGGGTAGTGACCTTTAGTTTTGGCCATCACCATGCCTTCCGCCATTGCAAAGCTCATGCCTTGCTCAACGCGGTTCATTTTCAGCGGGTCAAGCTTAACCTGACGTTTGGCGCGCCAATCCAGCTTGCCAGCAGCTGCTTGTTCCATGGTACGCAGTGCCGCGTCCATCAGCTTATCCTGAGCAACCACCGCATCCACGGCGCCTACTTTCAGGGCATCGGCTGCGCGGTTTTCTTTACCTGTGGTGATCCAGGTCATCGCGTTGTCCGCACCAATGAGGCGTGGCAGACGTACGGTACCACCAAAGCCAGGCATAATGCCCAGCTTCACTTCTGGCAGGCCAATCTTTGCGCTGTCAGAAGCAATACGATAATCGGTAGCAAGTACCCACTCACAACCACCGCCCAGTGCCAGACCATTGACCGCAGACAAGGTTGGGAAAGGTAAATCTTCCAGGGCATCAAATACGTCGGTGGCTGCTTTGATCCATTCAACTAGTTCGGCTTCCGGGCGGTCAAAGGTGGGCAGGAATTCGAAAATGTCGGCACCAACAATAAAGTGGTCTTTGTCGGAGCTAAAAATCAGGCCGTCGATGTCATCACGTTGTGCCAGCTCTTTGAGCGCCGCATGACAATCTTGCAGGGTTTGCTGAGATAATTTGTTGACCGAACCTGGCAAACAAAACTTAAACTCAGCGATTTTGCCTTTGTAGAAATCCACAACAAAGGACTCGCGTTTCATTAACATACATGTTCTCCCGTGTTTTTACACTGGTACGATGAGTTGTCATTTCATTCAGTGTGGCGTCTTTAAAAGAAAATTGCAATGAAAAATTTACCGCAGGTTTACTGCAAAGGGTTAGGCACAATGCTAAGGTGGTTTGGCTGATTATTTTCCGGATGACAAGGTTTGTCCGGGCGTTAAGCCTTGGGCAAGTTGTCACACAATAGTCTGGTGTTAAACACACGACTGTTTGGTGTGCACACAGTGCGCCCGGGCAGGGAACTCACAGAAAGGAAGGTGTTTTGGTGTGGGCCTTTTTTAGTTGCATTTTAGACACCCCAGAACATTGACTGCCAATCAAGAGAATGAAAGTTAAGCCTATGAAATTATGGTTTAGTCGTTTTGCTGTCACGTGCCTTGCAGTGTGCAGCGGGGCCTGGAGCCACCTGGGACAAGCTGCGGATCCGCATCAGGCGTTCAAAGACGCAGAGCGGGTGGCGTGGAGTGGCAATTATCAGGCCTTTAAAAAGTCGCTTGCTGAGCTCGATCATCCCCTTAAGCCTTATGTTGAGGCAACCTTCTATAAACGCCATCCAAAACTAAAATATCAGGACGAGATAGGGCGCTTTTTGTCGATTTATGATCATACGCCACTGGACTGGATGGTACGAAAGAGCTGGTTGAATTATCTCAAGCGTCGCAATAAAAAAGCCCTCTTTATAGAGCATTATCAGGATACCACCAATGCGGAGCTGAAATGTACTTACTTACAGTTCCAGCTTGACCTGGGCGCGCCAGAGAAAGCCATTTTGGATCAGGTAGAACCATTGTGGGTTGTCGGTAAATCACAACCTAAAGCTTGCGACAAATTGTTTAGCCGCTGGCAAAAAGCCGGGTATCGGACACAAGCGTTGGTGTGGCAAAGGATCACGCACGCGGCCCAGGGCGGTCAGGCGTCGCTACTCAAGTATTTAAAAACCTTGTTGCCCCGCAAAGAAGCCTACTTGGCAGATCTCTATCTTAGCGTACGGCGCGATCCCAGCGCATCTGCTGGTCTTTACCGATATAAGCAGCGCTCTGCCAAAGAAGCAGAGATAGCCGTCTATGGTGTCCGGCGTTTGATCTGGCGCGATCCTAAGCTGGCATTGCGCGCCTGGGATAAATTGCAGGGCATGTTTACCTTTACGCAGGCACAACAGGACAGTGTGGCATATCGGTTTGCCCTGGCACTGGCGTCCAAAGGGCATGAGCAGGCAAAGTTCTGGCTCAACAAAGTGCCCGCGGAATTACAGGATAAGAAACTGCGTCAGTGGCTGATGAGTAACATGCTTAAAGAGCAGGACTGGGAAGGGATAGCCGTGCTGTTTACGGGCATGGAAAATCTCAGTCATGGTCAGACATACTGGTTGGGCTATAGCTACGCCAAACGCAATCAGATGGAGAAAGCGCAAGCCTTGTGGCGACAAATTGCATCGAAGCGTGATTATTATGGCTTTCTTGCTGCTGCGCGCCTGGATCTGCCTGCGCAACTCAATGCTGAGCCGCTGAATGTGCCGCCGAGCATTGTGGCCAAGGTATCAGAAGCGCCCGGCTTTAAAAGGGCGAAAGCACTCTATGAGCTGGAGCGTTTTACCGCAGCGCGGCGCGAGTGGAACTATTTAACCAATACCTCCAGCACCGCGGAAAAACTGGCGGCGTCGGTACTGGCAGCTGAGCTCGATTGGTATGACAGTACCATTTATACGCTGGCGCAGATCAAAGCCTGGAATTATGTAGACTTACGTTTTCCGATGGCATTTGATGATTTGTTTGTTCGCTATAGCGAACGCAATAAGGTTGATTTGGCGTGGAGCTTTGCCATCGCACGTAGAGAAAGTTCATTCGCGCCCGATGCTCGCTCCCATGCAGATGCATATGGTCTGATGCAGCTACTGCCCAGCACCGCGAAGTATGTGGCTAAGTCACGGGTATCAACACGTCAATTAATGAAACCGGCGACCAATATTCGTCTGGGTACCGATTATCTCGATTACCTAAAAGGCAAGAATAAAGGCAATGAGATCCTGGCTACGGCCTCTTACAATGCCGGCTTTCATCGTGTGAAGCGCTGGATCCCGAAAGAGGCCATGCCTGCGGAGTTATGGATCGAATTGATCCCTTATCGGGAAACCCGTGACTATGTCAAAAATGTCATGGCGTATCGCCAGGTTTATCACACCAAGTTAGGTCGTGAGGGGAACATTCTGGCTGGCATTCTCGATATGCAGATTGGCGGTAAGTAAAGCGTATACCCTGTTCAGTTGTCGGTTTGTCTCGCGATAGCGAGGCTGACCGCGGCCGGCTTTACTTCTTTAAACCTGTGGCGCTATGTTAGACTCAGTGACAAGCGAATTAAATAAAATGGGTACACCAATGGAACAATTAGCAAATTTGTATGCCGAGCATATCGCAACGCTGCAACAGCGTACGAAGACCATAATTGAACGTGAGAATCTGGATGGGCTCGTGATCCACTCCGGACAGGCCAAGCGCCAGTTTCTGGATGACATGTATTATCCGTTCAAGGTGAACCCGCAATTCAAGGCGTGGTTACCGGTCATCGATAATCCGCACTGTTGGCTGGTCGTGAATGGCACTGATAAGCCTAAATTGATTTTCTATCGTCCAGTGGATTTCTGGCACAAAGTACCGGACGAGCCGAGTGACTATTGGGCTGACTATTTTGACATTCAACTGCTGCTTCAGCCCGATCAGGTTGAACAATACTTACCGTACGACAAAGCAAATCTGGCTTATATTGGTGAATATCTTGAGGTAGCACAGGCACTTGGATTTACTCAGGTGAACCCGGAGCCGGTGATGAACTATTTGCATTTCCACCGCGCTTACAAGACCCACTATGAACTTACCTGTTTACGCGAAGCAAATCGCCTGGCAGTGCTGGGCCACAAAGCCGCGCGCGATGCTTTTTATGCCAAAGAGTCGGAGTACGGTATTCAGCAGGCCTATTTGCAGGCCACTGAGCACATGGAAAATGACACGCCGTATGGCAACATTGTGGCGCTAAACGAGAATTGTGCGATCCTGCATTACACGCATTTTGAGCGTCGTGCGCCACAGCAGCATTTATCTTTCCTGATTGATGCAGGGGCTAACTTCAACGGTTATGCATCTGATATTACGCGTACTTATGATTTTGCACGGCAGGGGGAATTTTCTGATCTTATCCAGGTGATGAATACCCATCAGATTGAATTAGGTCAGGGGTTACAACCGGGTAAGCTATATGGCGAGTTGCACCTGGACTGCCACAAGCGCATTGCTCAGGTGCTGGTGGATTTTGATCTGGTGCGTGGTCTGAGCGTTGACGGGATCCTGGCGCAGGGCATTACATCGACGTTCTTCCCGCATGGTCTGGGCCACCACCTGGGCTTACAGGTTCATGACATGGGCGGTTTCATGGCGGATGAGCTAGGTACGCATCAGGCACCACCTGAAGGTCATCCGTTCTTACGCTGTACGCGTAAGATTGAAGCTGGTCAGGTATTTACCATTGAACCTGGTTTGTATTTTATTGATTCTCTGCTGGGTGAGCTGGCGCAAACGGACAACAAACAGTACATTAACTGGGATAAGGTCGATACGTTCAAACCATACGGTGGGATCCGCATCGAAGATAATATCATTGTCCATGATGACCACCTGGAGAATATGACCCGGGATCTGGCGCTGGATTAACCCAGCGTCTGAGTTAACTGTGTTAGACTGGGAGCCTTGTGCTCCCTGTGTTGTTTTGTTGAATTCCCATGTCTGAATACGCCATTCCAAGCAGTACCATTTCACATCACGAAGAAATTAAGAAAAGCACGTTTATCGTGCACATTGCCCATACGCCCACTCTAGAGGATGCTAAAGCGTTTATCCGGGCTATTAACGAGCAATATCCGGATGCCCGGCATAATTGCTGGGCCCATATCGCCGGGGCGCCGGGTGGCAGTCATATACTGGGCTTTTCAGATGATGGGGAACCCAATGGCACGGCCGGTAAACCAATGCTGAATGTGTTGCTGGGCTCCGGACTTGGAGAGATCACCGCCGTGACTACGCGTTATTTTGGGGGTATCAAGCTTGGTACGGGGGGGCTGGTGCGCGCTTATGGTGGAACACTCAACAATGCGCTGGACACACTGCCGACTCAAATTAAGATCCCTGCCAGTACCTTAGTAGGTGAATCTGACTATGGTCTGCAGGGGAGTATAGAGCAGCACCTTAATAGCCAGTACACCGTGCTTAATATAGATAAGCAGTATGGTGCGTCTATTTCTTGGGAGATTGAACTGGATAGTCGTGAAGCAAAAACAGCGATTGCGTCGGTGCATGATCTGACTCATGGCGCCGTGTCACTGAGGTTCAAAGCGTCCTGAGACGGGTTTCGCGGTTTACTAACTGAGTGATGTATTAGACAATCAGGTGTAATTACAATAACTCGCGAATCGCGCCATGCAATTTCGTACCATTATAAAGATACTCGGACAGCTTGTAGCGCTCTTTAGTCTGACTATGGTGCCACCGGCTCTGGTGTCTTTGATCTATAAGGACGGCGGTGGTGTGCCGTTTGTCCTGGCATTTATCTTTAGCGTGCTGATTGGCCTGATGGCCTACTACCCAAACCGCAAAGAGCAGGGTGATCTGAAAGCCAGAGAGGGCTTCTTGATCGTGGTCTTGTTCTGGCTGGTACTGGGGGCTTTTGCGGCTGTGCCGCTGATCTTCTTAAGTGAACCCAATCTGTCGTTTGCCGATGCGGTTTTTGAGGCCTTTTCTGGCCTGACAACCACAGGGGCAACGGTATTGACGGGCATCGAATACTTGCCCAAATCTGTCCTTTTTTATCGTCAGCAATTGCAATGGCTCGGTGGTATGGGGATCATTGTTTTAGCCGTTGCGGTATTGCCAATGCTAGGCGTTGGTGGCATGCAGCTATACCGGGCCGAGACACCCGGTCCGGTTAAAGACTCGAAAATGACCCCCCGGATAGCCGATACCGCCAAGCATTTATGGTATATCTATGTGACTTTGACACTGGCCTGTACGCTGGCTTATGCCTGGGCCGGGATGAGCTGGTTCGATGCTATCTGTCATGCGTTTGCAACCATTGCTATTGGCGGGTTCTCAACCTATGACGCTTCAATAGGCCACTTCGACAGCCCAATGATCAATGCCATTTGTGTGTTCTTCCTGCTCATTGCCGCTGCCAACTTTTCACTGCATTATGCCGCCGTGGCGGGTCGTAACATTAAAGTTTACTTCAGAGACCCTGAGCTCAAAGTCTTTTTGTTTATTCAGCTTGCGCTGGTGGTGTTATGTTTTGCGGTGCTGTCGTCTAAGCAGGTATACAGCAATGGTGATGAAACGCTGGATCATGCGTTGTTTCAGGCGGTCTCTATCAGTACCACCGCAGGTTTTGCCACAGACAGCTTTGCGGCCTGGCCATTATTCCTGCCTATTTTGCTGATCTTTTCCAGTTTCATTGGGGGGTGTGCCGGGTCAACCGGCGGTGGCATGAAAGTGGTGCGGGTATTCCTGCTTTACTTACAGGGGATCCGGGAGCTGAATCGTCTGGTGCACCCTCGTGCCATATATTCCATTAAGCTGGGGCGTAAGGCACTACCCGATAAAGTGGTCGAAGCCGTATGGGGATTTTTCTCGGCCTATGCCCTGGTCTTTGTGATCATCATGATTGCTTTACTGGGCACCGGGCTAGACAATATCACGGCGTTCTCAGCAACCGCGGCATGTTTAAATAACCTTGGCCCGGGATTGGGTGATGTTGCGGCACATTATGGGGATATCCCCGACTCAGCGAAATGGATATTAACCTTGGCCATGGTCTTCGGCCGTCTTGAAATTTTCACCCTGCTGGTGCTCTTTACCCCCACGTTCTGGCGTGGGTGAGGCCAGACCGATATGCCAGTGGCATATCGCAGCTGGCCGAACGCGAGACCTTGGGTGGTCGAGCCGGAATACACCGCCATGGATGGCTTTCTGCACTAAACTAGCTGGCCGAGCCGGAATACCTCGCCATGGAAGGCTTTCTGCATCAATCTAAATTAGCTGGCCTAATGTCGAGGGGTTGGCTGGTTTTTATTTGTTTCAGCTTCCATCCAAAAAAGACCTGCCTGATTGCTTAGTTGTTGATACAAAGTAAGACAAGCCTATTGCTCAGCGTACTGCTTTTGCATATTAAAATGACCTGATTAAGGTATGTTTGTAAATTTTTTAATATTTGTTCTTCTGACTTTTACATTTCAAAAAAATTACAATTCTATTTAAATCATTGGTTTATTTTGTTTCCTATAAACTCACGCATTAGTCAAATTAACGCCAGTTAAAAAAATATATCAAAAATCGCAAAAAATGCATTTTTTCATTAGCAGTGGTGTCATATTTGTATCGTCAGGGTAAATACCCTACTTTTTAAGTTACCCACACCGGACAGTGGGTGTTGCCAGAAAACAAAACTATGAGGAATGGCCGAGATGTTTGCCATGTCACATCAAAATAAACATAAAGCAATTCAAGCAGGGATGATCAGCCGGGTAAATCTGGCTGGCGGCGCCAGTGACTTAACTGAATGTGTGGCTCAGCTCAACCAATATATGAGTGGGACCGGGTGCTTACACTACGATAGCTGTTTGCCATCCGCTCACGGCAGTGTCCCGTTACAGCGTTACGATGGCGTCGAAGTCAGTGAGTGCGTGATCGGTATTATTTCAGAAAATGCATTGTGGCAAACGCGTACTTTGCCTCCTCTGGTACTCAAAGAACACACCGGAAAGCTAACACACACTGATCACGAGCACATGCTGGGTATTACTTTTATTACAAAACGTAATGGTGAACCTATGCTGTTCTTTACCGAACATTATGAGCAACATCTGGCACTGAGTACTCTTGAAGTGCAAAGCCGTATGATGACACTCAGAGATGCGGCAATTTTGCTGAAAGGACATTTACAACAGGGGTAAGCCTGTTCCTGTAATGGGGTTGAAACCATTATATTAATTGCATTTTGCTGCTACACTATCAGCAGAGTAGTTAGCAGGGTTACAAGATGTTGAAGCGTAAAACGCAACGGAGCAGGAAGCACTTAACGCAGATCCCCGCGGGCAGTCTGATTGATATTGAAATTGTCATGCCTGCCAGCCGGAAACGCGTCCGTACTGAGTTTATCGGGGTGCTTGAAGATCAGTATATTATTTTAAATTATCCCAACCCTAAGCGACTCGGCGCGGCGGCTGATTATGTGAAGACGGGGACGGAGATCATCGTCCGGGCCCTGCCTGAAGATAGTAATGGGCAGATCATTGCTTTCAAAGAGACCATTAAAGCCATTAGTAATCACCCCGCGCGGCTTATTTTTCTTTACTATCCCCATGAAGTACAAACCTATCAGCTGCGCGCTCAAACCCGCGTACCAGCCCTAATTCCTGCCATTTTGCAGTTGCCCGATTACAATGAAGTGGGCGTGATCAAAGACATTTCGCTGTCGGGTATGATGTTTGATATTCAAAAAGAACACCTGCCTGACGATCTGGAGTCAGAAAACTGTGAAGTATTGATTGAAGGTAAAGACGACAATGCGTCTGCTATCAAAGGCAAAGTGTGCCGTATTATTGAAAGTGCAGAGGGCAATGTGTCTTTGGGGATCCAGGTCGTGGGCCCGGATACGACCATCAAAGCGGTGTTAAAAGACTACCTGATAGATTTGTCTATTCTGTCTGAAGAAGACGAACACTAGCTGACCAAACCAGTTGGTCAGCCAGGGTCTGAGCATTACACAAACAGTGCGCTGACCTGGAAGAGCTTTTCAACCACACCAATCTGTTTTTTGTCGATCAGAAACATGATGACATGATCTCCTGAGAGGATGATGGTGTCATCGTGGGCTATCAGTACTTCGTCGTCACGAACTATGGCACCAATGGTAGTGCCTGCTGGCAACTTGATGTCCCGAATGGCACGGCCAACCACTTTTGAGGTGTTCTCGTCGCCGTGTGCAACGGCTTCAATGGCTTCAGCAGCGCCCTTGCGAAGTGAGTAAACGTTCACTATATCACCACGTCTGACGTGGGTGAGCAGGGCTGAAATGGTCGCTTGTTGAGGTGAAATCGCAATGTCGATTTCTCCTCCCTGTACCAGGTCAACGTACGCGCCTCGCTGGATGAGCACCATGGTCTTCTGCGCACCCATGCGTTTGGCCAGCATCGCTGCCATGATGTTGGCTTCATCGTCATTGGTGACCGCAATGAACACATCAACCTGTTCAATATGTTCTTCGGATAACAGTTCCTGATCAGACGCATCACCACAAAAGACCACGGTGTTGTCGAGCATTTCTGACAAGGACGATGCCCGGTCATGATTACGCTCGATGAGTTTAACACTGTGATTTTTTTCTAATGATCTGGCCAGACCGGCACCGATATTACCACCACCGGCGATCATAATTTTACGATAAGACCGTTCGAGCTTTTGCAGCTCGTTCATGACCGCACGGATATGTTTAGTGGCCGCAATGAAGAACACTTCGTCGTCGGCTTCTATCACAGTGGTGCCTAACGGCTTAATGGCTTTGCCCTGACGGTAAATGGCAGCGACCCGGGTATCTACATTCGGGATATGCTCTTTTAATGCAGACAGTGCATAGCCAACCAGCAGACCACCATAGTAAGCCTTAACAGCCACTAGAGATAACATACCCTCGGCAAATTGCAGTACCTGCAATGCGCCGGGGTAATCGATCAGGCGGCGAATATAACGGGTCACCAGTTGCTCTGGTGCAATATAGTGATCGACCGGTAAGTCGTCGTTATGAAATAACTTTTCCCGATACTTCAGATATTGCTCAGAGCGGATCCGGGCAATTTTAGTGGGCGTATTAAAAATACTATATGCCACCTGGCAGGCGATCATATTCACTTCATCCGAACTGGTCACCGCAATGACCATATCGGCATCTTCGGCACCGGCTTGTCGGAGCACATCCGGGTGGGCACTGTGTCCCGTCACGCCTTGCAGGTCATACTTGTCCTGCAATTCCCTTAATCGTTCTCCGTCAATATCGACAACGGTAATTTCATTCTGTTCGCCGACCAGGTTTTCGGCCAGTGTACCACCGACTTGTCCGGCACCTAAGATTATGATTTTCATACGTTAGTTAAGCGCTATTATTGTTTTTCCAGCCGTGCGTAATAAAAGCCATCAGTATGACCTGGCAGCAGTTGCAAGCCAGGCGTGTCTGGTGTGTCCTGGTCGTGCAATGGCGTGAGTTGAGCATCCGCCGTGCGTGATAAAAACGCTGCGACTTGCTCTGCGTTTTCCTGAGGCAACACGGAGCAGGTCGCATACACTAAGGTACCGCCGGGCTTGAGTAATGGCCAGATTGCATCCAGAATACTGGCCTGTAAAGCTGCGAGCTCATCAATGTCGGTGGCGCGACGCAACCATTTGATGTCCGGGTGTCGACGGATCACGCCAGTTGCTGAGCAGGGCACATCTAATAAAATGCGATCGAACTGTTCACCTTGCCACCAGGTATCTGGTGCGGCCGCATTGGCTTCAAGGCACTGCGCACTGAGATGCAGACGCTGCAGGTTTTCGTCAACGCGTTTCAGGCGCTCACCATCGGCATCCAAAGCAATCACATTGGCATCGGCTAATTCGAGAATATGACAGGTTTTGCCTCCTGGTGCGGCACAGGCATCCAGAATATGCTCGCCGTCTTGCGGTGCAAGCAAACGGGCGGCCATTTGCGCTGCAGCATCTTGCACTGAGCTGGCACCTTGAGCAAACTCAGGCAATTGTTGAACATCAACAGGTTTGGTCAGCAAAATGCCATCTGCAAAGTCCGCATCCAGGGTATGGGCAATGCCTTGTGCATCAAGACGCTCTGCATAATCTGCTGTGGTTGATTGACGCTGGTTAACGCGTAGCCACATAGGTGCCTGTTGCTGATTGGCTGTTAAAATTTCTTCCCACTGCTGTGGGTAAGCAGCTTGCAGTTTCTTAATGAACCAGCCCGGGTGGTTGTACCGACAGACCGGGATTGCATTGGCGCTGGCTTCTAACGTGTCCTGAGCACGTTGGAAGTTACGTAGTACTGCGTTGATTAGCCCCTTCAAACCTGGTGCCTGTAGTTTATTGGCTGCATTGACCGTTTCTGCCACTGCGGCGTGAGCAGGCACGCGCATATGTTGCAACTGATAAATACCCACGTATAACAAAAACTGGAATACCCGATTTTTACCCTTGAGTGGTTGCTCGAGCAATTGCTGGCAATAGTGTTCCAGGCTGGGCAGGTGGCGTAAAACGCCATAGCAGATCTGTTGCAACAGGGCGCGATCTTTCACTGGCAGCTGACGGCTGGCATAAGGCAGTTGGGTTGTCAGGGACTGGCCTTTATCAACGACCTGAAACAGAGTTTGCGCGGCGAGCGCGCGTACATTGGCCATCAGGCACCCACCTGGCTACCGGGGGCTACCCAGTCGCTGCGGCCATTCAGGAAGTCTTGTGCCGACATGGGCTTTTTACCTTGCGGTTGGAGCTGTGTGATGGTCAGTGCTTGCTCACCACAGGCGATAGTGATCCCGTTCTTGTCTGCGCTGAGTACTTGTCCGGGTGTGCCTTTATTAGAGACAACCTGGGCTTGCCAAATTTTAACTGTCTGGCCCTGCATCTGGGTGTAGCATACTGGCCAGGGGTTAAAGGCGCGAATGTTACGCTCAATTTGCAGTGCGTCTAGTTGCCAGTCAATATTGGCTTCTTCTTTAGAGAGCTTTTTGGCGTAATTGGCCTGGGCGTCATCCTGTGGCTCGGCGTTCAGCGTGCCAGCAGCCAGTTTATCCAATGTGGCAACCAGCGCGTCCGGTCCGAGCTCGGCCAGCTTGTTATACAGGCTGGCACTGGTTTCGTCTTCATCAATCGGGCAGGTAGCGATGTGCAGCATGTCGCCGGTGTCCAAGCCTTCATCCATTTGCATAATGGTCACGCCGGTTTCTTTATCGCCTGCCCAGATGGCACGTTGGATTGGGGCTGCACCACGCCAGCGTGGCAGAATTGAACCATGGACATTCAGACAGCCCAAACGAGGTGTGTCCAGAATGGCTTTAGGCAACAGTAGGCCATACGCTACCACCACCATTACGTCGGCATTCAGTGCAGCAAGTTCAGCCTGTGCGTCGTCAGACTTGAGTGATTGTGGTTGGTAGACGGGCAGATCGTGTTCCAGTGCCAGAGTTTTCACTTCGCTGGCTTTGAGTTTTTTACCGCGGCCGGCGGGGCGGTCTGGTTGGCTGTAAACAGCGACAACGTCATGATGTGATGCGATCAGTGCAGCCAAATGCTTGGCAGCAAAATCCGGGGTGCCCGCAAAGACAATACGCAGAGATTTGCTCACTTGAGGTTCCAGTTAGGTAGTATATTGATAGTCGGTAACGACACGCTTACGCGCGTGCCGCCAGTTTGGCTTCTTTTTCGATTTTTTTGCGGATCCGCTGGCGTTTTAGCGGCGACAAGTAATCGATGAACAACTTGCCCTGCAGGTGGTCTAGTTCGTGTTGCACACACACGGCCAGTAAGCCGTCGGCGTCAAACTCATAGTTTTCACCATGCTCGTTAAGTGCTTTAACCGTCACCGTTTCTGCGCGATCCACTTTGGCATAGGAGTAAGGCACTGATAAGCAGCCTTCTTCACTGATGGTAGAGCCATCTTTTGCGATGATTTCCGGGTTGATCAACACACGCGGTTCGTTGCGCTCTTCTGAGACATCGATCACCACAATACGCTGGTGAATGTCTACCTGCGTAGCAGCAAGGCCAATACCATTTTCTTCATACATAGTTTCCAGCATGTCTGCGACGATCTGACGGATCTCGTCATTTACTTCGGCAACCGGTTTTGCAACCGTGCGCAAACGTTCATCTGGAAAACTCAGTACTGCTAACTTAGCCATAGATACCTTTTACACTTGAATTAAATGGGGTAATGTATGCTCTTATTTTAGCCATTCACGTTCCCCTTTAACAGGTTTTGGTGGATAATATCGAAAAATAACTCAAGGAAGCCTGCATGAAATCTCATATTGCCGCCCTTTTGCTGGCAACGAGTGCTGTTTTTCCTGCCCTAGCACAAACGCTGGCGGTAAAAACCAGTGCGCCCGAGCGTTATGTTGTTAAGAAAGGGGATACCCTTTGGGATATTTCTAGTCTGTATTTGAACAGTCCCTGGAAGTGGCCTGCATTGTGGCAGTGGAATCCACAGATCAAGAACCCGCATCTGATTTATCCGGGGGACGTGTTATCGCTACATTACGACAGCGAGGGTAATCCGCGTCTAAGCCTGGCTAAAGGGGTACGTCGGTTATCCCCTCAGGTTCGTGTTGTAAGCGATAAAAATCAGGCCATACCTACCTTGCCATTGGCGGTAATGGAACCGTTTATGCGCTTTGAACAAGCGATGGCTGAAGGCGACTTTGCGCAATTGCCTATGGTGCTGGGGTCAAACTTTAATTATAAAATGAACATAGAAGGACACCTTTTATATGTAAAAGGGGATCTCCCTCGGGGTGGCAACTATGGTATCTACCGCAAAGGAGATGCTTACCGTGACCCGGATAGCGGCGCGATATTGGCCTATGAGTCGATTCTGGTCGGAACTGGCCGGGTGATAAGGACAGGCAACATTGAGGCAGGTCAGCCAAGCACGGTAAAAATAGAATCCGTGCGCCGGGAAGTGAAACCCAGTGATGTGTTGATGCCCATCTCCAGCGGGCAAAGTTACTCGGCTAACTTTAAAATGACTCAGCCTGTTCAGGCCATTTCTGGCAATATCATTGCTAGCAGTAATAAACTGCGAGAATTCAGTACCATGGCGGTGGTGGTTATCGACTTAGGTCGTAAAGATGACCTGCAAGAGGGGAATGTACTTGCAATTCATCGTCAGTCTCCTACAGTGATTGAAAGTGACGCGGGCCCAAGTTATGTCGAGGATGCCAGTAGTCTGGATAAGGTGATCACCGAAGTCAGCGAATGGTTTGGTGAAGGGAATGACGAAGACAGCGTCGTCTGGCATATGCCACAGGAAAAAGTGGGTGAACTGATGCTGTTTAAAGTATATGACAACATTAGTTATGCCATGGTCACTAAGACCCGACAGCCCGTAAGAGTGGGAGATTCAGTTAGCAGTCGTTAATCTTCCTCGCCTACATAAAGCTGATTGAATTAAGCACAGTAACTGGACAGGCTCAAGGAGGGAGCATGACAACACTGGATTTACGGCACAGTCTGGCACTGAGACTATGCCCAGGGTTGGGGAGTCGCACACTGGAGCGCGCGACTCAACACCTCTCACCTGCCGAACTCTTTGTTGCCACCGCCACCACATTGCGCGAGTTTGGGCTATCTCAGGATGCTGTTCATTATCTGCAAGCGCCAGACTGGCATAAGATAGATACTCTGATCCAGCAATGTATTACGCAGCATATTCAGTTAGTTGGTTATTTTGATACCGCGTATCCTCCGCTGTTAAAACAGATCAGTAGTGCCCCCTTGATGTTATTTTGCAAAGGACGATTGTCTTTGCTGTCTCAACCGCAAATTGCCATTGTTGGTAGTCGTAACGCCACAGCCACCGGATTAGATATTGCCAGGGAGTTTGGTCGCTCGCTCAGTGACGTGGGTATGGCGGTGACCTCAGGTCTGGCAAGAGGCATAGATGGCGCGGCTCATCAGGGGGCGTTGAGTCAGGGGGGACCGACTTTGGCTGTGCTTGGCACCGGTGTTGATGTGATTTATCCGCGACGACATCATCACTTGTATCAGCAGGTGGCTGAGCACGGCCTGTTGATCAGCGAGTTTTTGCCAGGGAGTCAGCCCAGAGCCGAGCACTTTCCACGTCGTAATCGCATTATTTCCGGACTGTCGTTGGGGGTGCTTGTGGTTGAAGCTGAAATAAAAAGTGGCTCTTTGATCACCGCGCGTTATGCTCTGGAGCAGAACAAAGAAGTGTTTGCTGTGCCCGGGTCGATCAGAAACCCCTTGTCTCAGGGGTGTCATTATCTGTTAAAAGAGGGCGCAAAACTCACCGAGCGAGTTGATGATATTCTCGAAGAGGTAAGATTTTTCTCCGAAAACGGTCTATATATAGTAGAAAGTGACAAAAAACAGGAGCACTGCCCCGTATTGCAACATCTCGGCTTTGAGGTAACCAGTGTAGATACCTTATCGCAGAGGACCCAGTGGCCAGTAGAAAGGGTGCTTGCCAGACTGCTGGACCTTGAGCTTGAAGACAAAGTAGAACGCGTACTAGACGGCTACATCAAATTAGCGAGGGGTTAATTATGTTTGATATCCTAATGTATTTATTCGAAAACTATATTCACAGCGAAGCGGATATCTTCGTCGAACAAAACGAACTCACAGATGAACTGGTCGGGGCCGGTTTTAATCAAGACGAGATTTACAAAGCACTGGACTGGCTTGAACAACTGGCCGATTTACAACAATCTGATGAAATTCCCTATTTAAACGCCCGCCCGGATAGCGCGATCCGGATCTACACTGAGCAAGAATGTGCCATGCTGGACATCGAATGTCGGGGCTTTCTGATGTTTGTTGAGCAAATCGGGGTGATAGATAGCACCACGCGTGAAATGGTCATTGACCGTTTATGCGCGTTGGATAAGAAGGCCATCTGTCTGGACGATCTGAAGTGGGTGATCCTAATGGTACTGTTTAATGTCCCCGGTAAAGAGCATGCCTATGCGCAGATGGAAGACCTGATCTTTGAAGAGCCAACCGGCCCGTTGCACTGAGTTTCTCTTATTCTATCCCGAAAGGCGATGTCGTTAAGTCAGGCAGATTGCCTGACTGACGTAACTGTGTTCCTTATATCACGTTCCCTTGATACTATTATAGGCGCAAACCAAAGGGGTGAAGTGGACGGGGACTTGTTATGAGTAAAATAGATCATTCATT
The DNA here is from genome assembly GCF_022347845.1 of Pseudoalteromonas sp. McH1-42. Lineage (NCBI taxonomy): Bacteria > Pseudomonadati > Pseudomonadota > Gammaproteobacteria > Alteromonadales > Pseudoalteromonadaceae > Pseudoalteromonas > Pseudoalteromonas sp. McH1-42. The sequence goes on from NZ_JAKRFU010000035.1 coordinate 32,335, forward strand.
GTTTAATGCAGACCAGCATGCCCTGGAGCGGGAATATGAAGTGTGTCCTAAATGTGGCTCCGAATTGGTGATCAAACACAGTAAATCAGGTCCTTTCCTTGGATGTGCCAGCTATCCGGCGTGCGATTATATTCGCGCCATCGCCCACCATGATAACCACGACATTAAGGTGCTTGAAGACAGTGCCTGTCCTTTATGTAGCGAACCTTTAGTGGTGCGCAATGGTCGTTACGGGATGTTTATTGGCTGTACCGGCTATCCTCAGTGTCATTATATTGCTCATGATGAAGAGCCGGAAGAAGCGCCTGGTCCGCCTTGCCCCAAATGCCACAAAGGCACATTACATAAACGTAAAAATAAGTATGGCAAGTTTTTTTACGCCTGCGATACCTATCCACAATGCAAGTATAGCGTTAACCATCCACCGATAGCACATCCTTGTGAGGCCTGTGGCTGGCCCGTCATGGTGCAAAAACACCGGGGTGGAAAAGCTGTGCTACAATGCCCGCAGAAAGTTTGTCAGCATACAATTGAGGAGCCTCAGTGAGCGAACAAGACACGCAACGCCAGTTACCCCAAAATGCCGTCGAAGCGTTACAGCAAGGGGGGCTGATCTGTTACCCGACCGAAGCGATTTTTGGTCTGGGCTGTGATCCCGATAACGAACAAGCCGTCCATGCGCTGTTAGCACTGAAAGACCGCCCGGTAGAGAAAGGGCTGATCCTGATCGCCGATAATTTTGCACAGTGCCTGCCGTACGTTGATGACAGTAAAATTCCGCAGGATAAACGTGCCGAAATATTTTCCTCCTGGCCAGGCCCTGTGACCTGGTTGTTGCCAGTCAAGGCGACAGCCCCAGAGTGGGTGACCGGCGGCAACCCAAGCATTGCAATTAGAGTGACCGATCACCCTGTCGTTAAACAGCTGTGTCAGACATTTGGTAAACCGATTGTTTCTACCAGTGCGAATTTTAGCGGCGAAGAGCCAGCCAAGACGCTGGCTGAGGCTGAGGCTGCTTTTGGTGATCGAGTGGCATTTTATCAGGCGGGCGAATTGGGTAAGCAAACCAGCCCAAGTCAGATCCGTGATGCCCTGAGTGGCAAAATCATAAGGAGTTAACGACCTTGAGTCAGGTGAACTTAGAGTCCGTTAAAGCGTTCTTACTCGCCCTGCAGGACGAAATATGCCAGGGTCTGGAGCAAGCGGATGGCAGTGGCAAGTTTATAGAAGATGCGTGGCAGCGCGAAGAAGGCGGCGGTGGTCGTACTCGTGTGATGCGTGACGGTGCAGTAATCGAGCAGGGGGGAGTAAACTTCTCTCATGTTTATGGCGCGTCAATGCCAGCATCCGCAACAGCACATCGGCCTGAACTGGCGGGGCGCAGCTTCCATGCCTGTGGTGTGTCTTTGGTGATCCACCCCAAAAATCCACACATCCCAACCAGTCACGCGAATGTGCGTTTCTTCATTGCTGAAAAAGAAGGTGAAGAACCCATCTGGTGGTTCGGCGGTGGGTTTGACTTGACGCCTTTCTATCCTGTACTGGAAGATGTTAAGCACTGGCATAGTGTGGCTAAGGCACTGTGTACGCCGTTTGGTGAGCAGGTCTATGATGAGCATAAAAAGTGGTGTGATGATTATTTCTATCTTAAACACCGCAAAGAAACCCGGGGTGTGGGTGGCTTGTTCTTTGATGACCTAAACCAGTGGGGGTTTGATACCAGCTTTGAATATATGCAGGCGGTTGGCAAAGGTTTCCTGAAAGCGTATGTGCCTATCATGGAGAAGCGCAAAGACACGCCATTCAATGAAGCACAACGTCAGTTCCAGTTATATCGTCGTGGTCGCTATGTGGAGTTTAACCTGGTCTGGGACCGGGGTACTTTGTTTGGTCTGCAAACGGGTGGGCGAACAGAGTCAATCCTGATGTCCATGCCACCGTTAGCTCGCTGGGAATATGACTTTACGCCAGCCGATGATGCACCAGAGGCTATGCTGTATAAGCATTTCCTGCGTCCGCGAGACTGGTTGGCAATGACCTCGTTAGAGGACTAGCTCAATGACTTAATAAAAAAGGCGCCGACGGCGCCTTTTTTATTTCAGGACCCGGTTATTCAAGCCGGAAGCTGCGTACTTGCTCATCTAAAGAGCGGGCCAGTTCAAGTAGGTTTTCACTGATCTGCTTGCTGCCATGAGCATCAATCAAAGATTGCTCTGCGTTGTCACGAATAGCGACCACACTCTGATTGATCTCCTCTGCGGCCAGATTCTGTTGCTCCGTCGCATCGGCAATTTGCACATTCAGTGCGTTAATCTCATGCATCTGATTAGAAATATCTTTGAGTGCCTGTGCCACCTGTTTCACTTGCATGGCGCGATCATCGGCTTCCTCACAAGACGCACTCATGGCGCTCACGGTTTGCGCTGCTTCATTTTGTAGCTTGTCGATGGTGCGTTTGATTTCGTCCGTTGAGTCATGTGTGCGGGTCGCAAGGGTACGGACTTCGTCGGCAACCACTGCAAACCCGCGGCCTGCTTCTCCGGCACGCGCCGCTTCGATAGCCGCATTCAGTGCCAGCAAGTTAGTTTGTTCGGCAATACTGCTGATCACTTCCAGGACTTTACCTACCTCTAAGGTCTGAGTCTGCAGCTGACTGACCTGATCGGCTGCCTGGCGTACATCACGTGCCAGCTGATTGATGCTCTGCTCCGTATGTTCCGCAACCGCCATGCTTTGCTCGGCCAGGTGATTACTGCTATCTGACTTTTCAGAAGCAAAGTGGGTGGTATTCTTTACCTCGCTGGACGAGCTTTCCAGTTCATTGATAGCGGCAGCGACTGAATCAGTGCCTTGTTTCTGTTCCTGAATGGCCTGCTCTGTGGTGTCAGCAGCGTTGTAGATTTGCTCAGCTGATTGGATCAGGACATGGGATGAGGCTGATACCTGGGCAATGTTATCTTTAAATGAGGCCATCATCTTATTAAAGTTAATGGCTAGCCGACCCAGTTCATCGTCTATAGTATCGTCGATACGTAATGACAGGTCCTTATTCTGGGTGGCCAGGCGCATCGTACGACCCAGTGTTTTCAGTCGGACAATAAAGAGCTTACGGAAGATGATACCTAGAATGACAAAGGTGGTGGCAAAGATGCCGGTCAGCAAGCCTGTGCTGATCCAGGTGTTATTGTGTACGGTATCGTCAATGTCTTCGAGTGAGTAACTAATGCGCACCGCACCCAGCACCTCACCTTCTTGTGCCTGATGACACCCTAAGCAGTTAGTCCCTTTATAGTTTTCTCTTGCCACCATTGGCTTAAGGTAGGTCATGATACGCTTGCCGTCACGCTGTTCAATGACCAGTGTTTCCTCACCTTGTAATGCCGCCCGCTCCACGTCGCTGGTGGGTTGCTGGTTAGGATTACCCATGCCATATAGCTTGTTAATTTTATCGCCCCGAATGATATGCGCATCTTCAATATTATCGTGATTGCGCATCTTATCGCTGAGGATCTCACGGTTTGCCATGGTGCCCGTGAGCATCATGGTGTTGATCGAATCGAAATAGTTGTCTGCCAATAAGCGAATATTGGTCTCGACGGTTTCTTCGGCCAGTTGTTTTTGTTGGCTGGAGTTACTTAGTATACTGGCGATGAGTACCAGCACGCCTGTAATGGCAAGTAACGCATAAATTTTATGTTGAATGGATTTCACACGCATCGCACCTTAAAAAAGCTGAGCCGTTATTATGCGTGTTTAGTAACCAGACCAGTTTGACTTAGCGCAAAAAATTATTGCGCTAATTTAATATAAAATTAATACTTTAGTCGTGATTTATCATGTGAGTGGCTAATTGAGCCAGCGATTTTCGCAACCCTTCTCGTAACAAAGGGTTGTCCACTTCCAGATCCAGTGCCTTGTCCATGCAATACATCCACTGATCGCGCAGGTCTTTATTTATCGTAAACGGCATATGGCGCATTCTAAGTCTGGGGTGGCCATATTGCTCCGCAAACAAGTCTGGGCCACCCAGCCAGCCTGATAAAAACTCAAAAAACACCTGACGGATGCGATCCAAGGGTAATGGATGCATATCGTATAGAGGTTTTGCGTAAGGGTCACTTTCCATAATGTCATAGAAACGGTTAGCCAGTGCTCGGGTCCCAGTTTCACCGCCTATGATCTCGTAGGGTGTTTTCTCGGGCGTTGGTGCCTGGTGTGTTGTACCTGAGGATTGATTGTCACTTGCATCTTGGTTAAAGATGCGTTTAATTAACTGCTTCATATAACATCACTATATAGTTAGGCTGTTCAATGGATAAATACGCGGTTTTTGGAAACCCGATTAAGCATTCTAAATCTCCTGCCATTCATACGCAATTTGCTGGTCAGTTTAATTCAGTCATCGAGTACCGGGCTATACTGGCCGAGCTCCCTGAGTTTGAAGCGGCCGTTACGACTTTTTTTGCCGAAGGAGGCTTGGGTGCAAATGTCACGCTGCCTTTTAAAGAGCGAGCATATCAATTGGCCGGGCAGTTGACGGAACGGGCTCAATTAGCCGGTGCGGTCAATACTTTGTTGCCGCAACCAGATGGGGCATTGCTGGGTGATAATACAGATGGTGCAGGACTCGTTGCTGACTTATTGCGCCATACCGAGACTTTATCAGGTGCCAGCATTCTGTTGATTGGTGCTGGAGGTGCTGCTCGCGGTTGTGTGTATCCGCTTTTGCAGGCCGGGGTAGCAAGTGTTGTGATTGCCAATCGCACCGCGGAAAAAGCGCAGCAACTTGCGCAGTTGTTTTCTGACTATGGCAATGTTCAGGGGGTGGCACTGAATGAGGTGCCTGTGCAGAGCTATGATCTGGTGATCAATTCAACGTCGTCGAGTGTGACAGGTCAGGTGCCTGATATCGACCCACAGCATGTGAGTACCTGTATGCTGGCATACGACATGTTCTACAGCGATCAGCAAACTGCCTTCTTAGCCTGGGTTGCTACTCACAATGCAGCAGCAGAGTGTGTAGATGGTATGGGGATGCTGGTAGGGCAGGCGGCTGAAGCGTTTGCATTGTGGCGAGGCCAAACACCAGAGGTAGCGCCTGTGCTTAATGCAATGAAAGAGGGGAGCCTGTGAATCAGCAAATCCTAATCAATGATGATATTCACTACGATGAGACCCGGCAATGTTTGATTTTCACGGCCATGGTGTCGGGGATGCTGGTTTCTTGTGTGATTGCGACCTCCCTAACCAAACAACAGGCCCTCACGCACTTTAAAGCACATCAGTTTGATTATGAAATGCAAGCCGAGCAGCTAATAGAAGAGGAGGCGTACTCGGCACAAGGAGAAATCGAGTTAGTCCAGCTCTGAGAGGTAGTCATCCTTTAGCTCGACATAGTTCTGCGCCGATGTTTTGAGAAACGCAATCTCCTGCTCGTTGAGTGGACGAGCTTGTTTAACCGGGCTGCCTACATACAGGTAGCCCGATTCAAGACGTTTATTAGGGGGGACTAAAGCACCGCCACCGATGATCACATCGTCCTCTACGACAACATTGTCCATAACTATCGCGCCCATACCGACCAGGATGCGATTACCCAGCTGGCAGCCATGTAACATCACTTTGTGACCAACGGTAACATCATCTCCAATGATCAAAGGGTAACCATCCGGGTTTCCAGCGCTTGATCGCGTAAGGTGCAATACACTGCCATCCTGAATATTGGTGCGTTGACCAATCCGGATATAATTGACATCGCCTCGTGCAGCCACTAAAGGCCAGACACTGCTGTGTTCACCCACTTCGATATCACCAACCAGAACGGCGCTTTCATCCACATACACGCCGGTGGCTAGTTTTGGGGTTTTGCCTTTATAACTTCTGCCTTTGTACTTATTTGTCATTTTAGTATCCCTTTTTTACCTGCTATTACCGATAGTCTCAGTGATAAGTCCCAGTGTAGAGCTTTGCCTTGTAGAACTCCAGCCTCAAAAAAGTGCAATATTGCATGTTTTACATTCGCTTTTACTAGGTTTGGTGTGATTTTTGTCCGAACGCACTGTTTTTCTCACTTTTCTTCAAAAAAGGGGTTGCGCTGGGTTTCGATTTCCCTATAATGCGCATCCACCGACACGGGGCAC
>NZ_JAKRFU010000036.1:0-27521 GCF_022347845.1 Pseudoalteromonas sp. McH1-42
TTTGTGCGTCAACCAGTTGCCCTTAAACAACTTATGCCAGCGAAGAACGATTGCTTTATCTGTTAACCTTTGTGCTTTCTTATCATCTACATACAGCACGATATGCGTGTGATTGCTCATCACCGCGTAGCCACACACATCAATGCAAAACACCTTCGCAAGGGTCAGCAATTTTTCCTCAACCCAATCTCTACGATGTTCAAAAGACTTGCCCGTTAAGCGGTCTTTGCCGCACAGAAATGCCCGGCGAACACACCGGGATATGCAGTGGTAGTATTTAGTGTCTGATAGGCTGACCTGCCTCTTCCTTGCCATTGGCATAATCTAGCATCCTCAATCCATTGAGTATTACCTAAAGGTAGACGGCGTACCTTACATACGCCACTTTAGGGTGGGTGTCCATGTATCTACTTTTTCCGTACGCCAGTTTCAGGTGGGTGTCTTTATAACTAGACCTGCCTCTTCCTTGCCATTGGCATAATCTAGCATCCTCAATCCATTGAGCATTACCTAAAGGTAGACGGCGTACCTTACATACGCCACTTTAGGGTGGGTGTCCATGTAACTATGCCTTCCGTACGCCACTTTAAGGGTGGGTGTCCATGTAACTCTGGCGTTATAACTATTTACCGGCGGGGCCGGGGCTTTAGATTGGGTGCCTTTTATATCTTTCTTTTATATTTTAAATATTCAAATGAAATTTAAAAATACACCATACTTTCTGACATTAAAACTCTTCGATAAGCTTCCTGTTCGAATATTGAAAGAAATTACTTTCCTCACTTCAGATAACTGCCATAATGAAAACTCCGTCATCGTACCAAAAATCTCATCATCTAATATTTTAATAAGTCTAATACTTGATACATCTCCAAGATTGAGAGCAACTTTTTCATCGCCATTAAGAAAGTAATATTCTCCCAGCTCGTTCTTTACTAAAACGCCTTGACTATCAACATCGATAAACTCCAACCCTTTTATCACCTTATTTTTTTTATATGTACCTTTGACATTACTAAAAACACCAATTCCATATGGGTAGCCGAGAGACAAATATAAGTCTGAGTTGAATAACTTTGCAGAAAGCGGCTGCATATAGCCAGAGCTAGAAAAAGCAGTCTTAAGAATATCAACATAAATCACCTGTTCGGTATTAAGTTCATACAAACAAGGCCTCCCCTCAGAGATAAAATAAATAAAGTTTTCATCGAGCACGTTCAATCCCAAACCATCAAAAAGCTTTTTAGTCAAATTAGATTTGAAGTTAACTAAATAAATTTGTCCCGAACCATTACTAGAAATTATTTGTGCTAAGTAATGACTGCCGTCAATCGGCAGCAACTTCTCAACACGACCTCGTTTCAACAATTTCTTTATGCTGAAAGTTTGTACTAGCTTGTTATTCTGAAGCTCAACAACATTTGCTGTCTCACCCGTTAAGAAAACTCCTTTTACACCAGATGCATTCGCCTCGAAAATTAACATGAATAAAAAAATAAAAATCGGTCTGAACATTAATAACTTCCACTTGATAGTAAATTTCTTGTAGCAGAGGCATAGTCTTGGCAGTTGTGTGAGAACAATTTATAGTCATCTTTACTCCAACCGTTACTTGGGTTAAGATGATTCATGAAACTTGCCACATCAAACCCTCCTCCTCTAGTAAATGCTGAGCTACTAAAGTAATAGTCCTTTATTGAAAATCCATTTAATAAAAAGTCATCTCCAAGTCCATACTTGCTTCCCGTGAAACCTCGATTATGTAATACACCATTAGCATCTATAATAAACATATGTTCGTGAAGTACCTCTTGATTATTCGCATCATCTGTTCCACTTGAGCCACTCTCTATATAAGCAAAACCAGCAAGGTCCCTCTTCCCATAGAAGATTTTAGTTTTCCCTTTCTCCCATCCATACTTTTCTTTAAGATCATTTAACGTCCTTGGTCCTTTATCCCATGTGATCAAAGCCCTCCCCTCAGCATTCAACAAGTGCATCATAGCAGCTGTTCGTGCACCATTTGAGAACTTACCACCGGTAATAGCACTCGCTGTACCGCCAACAATAGCAGCCACAGCCGTTCTACCTGCAATTGCCGTCCATGCGCGGTTATTCATATTAAACCCGGCATTGCCCATGGCCATTTTAGTAAAACCAGCCGCAATAAATCCATGTCCGAATTTGCCACCTGACAGGACACTAGTGACGCCACCCACAAGTGCATGACTTCCAGCCCATTGCAATTGTTGGCCAAGTTCCAAGTCTGCGAATGATAAGTTTGAACCTGGCTTGATACCGAACTTAGCTTTAAAGTGCTTACCTATCTGCTGAAAAGCATAAGCAGAGGCCGCCGATATGGCACCGTTCTTCAAGGCAGCACCAAAATCTCCCGTCACTGCATAAGTTTGCGCCGCATTATAAGCCCCCAAACAAGCTGGGGCTCCGGGACCACAAACTATCCCAATCCCAATCTGAGCAGCCGCATTAAGGACCGGCACTTTAGAAATTGCACGTAGCGCATTTCCTATCGTCCCCTGCCAGTACTTTTTATACAAGCTGCCAAGCTTATTAAACAAATACCCACTAGGATCCGTATACGAAAGCGGATTATTCAGCACGTATGTATAGGCGTTATAATTCTGCAGATTACTCGGCGCCTGCACCACCGGATCCGCCTGCATAAACCGGCCGGTGTCTGCATCGTAGATCCGACCATTCATATGAATGATGCGGTTATCGCCGCCCAGCGTAATGGGCTCGTGGCCCGTATAACTGCGGCTGTTCGCAGGCACCCGGGTAAAGATCCCCATTGTAGCAGTGGACCATTGAGTGTAGCTGGTATCACTGCTGGGCGGTCTGACTATCTCGCTTTGTTTACCAAATACGTCATAGCTAAAGCGTTTGAGGAACTTACCGGCGTAGTCGGTAATGGCCACCACTGAGCCCTGATGGTCCGTAAACAGCCATTGCAGGCTGGCCTGCCCGTTCGGGTGATACGTCTGCACCGCATCGCCGTTAATGCTGCGACGCACATAATGCTGATTGGCAAATTCACCACTGGCGCCTTCATCCACAATCTCCAGCGCGCCAACATAGTAGATGGTTTTACTGCCTTCTGTGCGCTTATAACGGCGGTTATTGGCGTCGTACTCAAAGTTTATCACCTCGCCATTTTGGCTGATTTGGGTCACCTTGTTACGGGTGCTGTAGGTCAGTGTGCGTTCCTGCGACACCCCATTGAGCAAGACCGTTGCACCTGTCTGATTGCCATTGGCATCGTAACGGAAGGTTTCGGTCTGTGACCCTTTAACCCGCTCATAGATGGCATGTAAAGGTTCACCTGCCTTGCCATACTTTTGCGTCCAGCCATCTTTGCTGGTGAGGTCACCGTTTGCATCGTAGCCATAACGAACCTCACCGTTCACCGTCGTCACCCGATTCAGTGCATCGTAGCCAAAGGTGGTCGCTGTTTCTGCCGCAGTCAGGGCGCGACTGGTCAGATTCCCCAGCGCATCAAAGGTGTAACTGTGCTGCTGAATGTGACTGTAAGCACTGTGCTCATCTACGCCCAGCGTCTTCAGGTTGCCACGGCTGTCATAGCCCACCACCATGCTGAAGTGGCCTTTTTTATAGCCAATCACACGTCCGGCACTGTCTTCAGATTCGGCAACATAGTAAAGCTGTCCGGCATCCCCCTCGCGCGCTTCTTGCTTCTGATACACCTGGCCTGCGCTGTAATACAAGCGCTGGCCCCGGGCCTCTACAAAGCGGCCGCGATCCCGGGTACGACGATAGTCATCAAACTGCTGGAACACTCGGCCATATTCATCAAAGGTGGTTAGCTGTACAACACATTTAGCATCATGCACTGAGGCCAGTGCGTCGGTTATCCGCACATCTTTGGTAGCAGGCTCATAGCTGACTTCATCTTTACAGCTCAGTGCGCTTTCCAGATCGGTGACCGATGCGACCTGACGCCCCAGCGGATCATACAGGTATGACCGAACCCAGCTGCCGCGTTGCTCGCTGTCCAGACGCCAGGGCTGGCTGGGGTGATAGTGCCACTGGCTATCAACCGCATCGTTAATGTTGAGCTGTGTTTTACGGCCAAGGTCGTCATACACAAAGCTCTGCTTATCGCCATTGGCATCAGTTTGTGTCAGCAGTTCGCCCAGTGCATTGTAGGTGTACTGCCAGTTGCCCCGGTCAACATCTTCAGTGCGCTCTTTACGGCCTGTGATCAGATTGTAGGTGTTGGTGATAAGAGCAGTATTACCCTCGGCAGAGGACTTCACCGTTTCCAGCAATCCGAGCCGGTTGTAGCTGTAGGTCAGCACCTGACCGGTCTGATCCGTTACTGTGTGCTTCTCGCCATGCACATTGTGTGTGGTGATGGTCGTTTGGGCTCCTCCCGGAATACCACTGCCATTTGTAGCCGTCACTTGCGCGGTGAGTGTTCGATCTTCCACCCGCTGAGTAGTCGTTAAGTCCAGCTGATGGTCATCCACCTGGATCACGCGATCCAGCACATCATAATAGGTGTGCGTTGATGCATGGCCTGCCGGCGTGACAACCACAGCCCGACCAAACTTATCATAATGGGTGGTATCCTGGAGCCACTGCCCTTTAGGCGTCAGGCGCGCCTTAGCTAACACACGGCCAAGGCGATCATAGTAAGTGCGTGCGACCAGTTCAGTATTCACATAAGTTGCACTGGCAAATGCACAGTAGGCTGGCGCACCAATCAGGCAGTCCGTCATCAGGGTGCGTTGCTGTGCCCCGCTGGGTGAATGGCTGCCAATCTCACCGCCAAACGCATCATAGTAAGTGTACTGCGACACCCCATCGGCATTGCGGGCCTCTGTCACCTGGCCATACTTATTCCGCGATATCACCTGCGCGGATGTGAATATTCCATTGTGCTGCGACACCACATAGCGCCCTTCACTGTCATAGGTCGTGGTGCTGGTTCGGTTGATAGAGTCTGAACAACCGTCTTTACTTTGCACCTGCTTGCTGATGAGGTTACCAAAGTCATCATAGCCATTCGTGGTTTTCAGGTAGGCATCGCAAGCCCCATTGGGCTCCACGATCTCAGTTTCCAGCAACCCTGCCAGCGCACCACTTTGTTTGTAAGTGAAGTGACTGGTACGACTGATATAGCCCTGTCCTGCACGGGCATGTATCACAACCGCATCGCGCAAACGACCCAGCGCCTGCTCTTCAGGGGTGCCATATTTATTGTACGTCGTCACACCAGATACCACAGTAACAGGCTCTTGCAGAACCAGATCTCCCAGGGTACTTTTATCATGCGGGTACTTAGCAACCACCATCTTGGTCACGTTGCCATAGTCATCCTGGGTTGTGGTGGTCTGGCTGCAATCATACCCGTCTGCCCAATATTTGTCGGTATTTACTCGGGCACTACAAGTACGGCTTTTCTGATTGTAAACCTGATAAAAGGTCCCTGTTAAGCCGGGCTTAGCAACCTCAGCGTAGTCATCATAGGCATCACTCAGCACCTGTGCCCTGCCATCCACATACAATGTTTTAGTGGTACGCTTTGGCATACCCGTGAGCGGGAAGGCCTGTTCGTACTCTGTGCGAGTAGCAATGTGCAGACCGTCTTTGGTGGTGTTGGTGGTCAGCGCCGAAAAGCCCAGCCAGCCACGACCACCAAATTGCACCCGCGCGCCTTCATATTCATAGGTCACGCTCAGCGTTGTGTCGCCCGTTTGCGTATCCAGAGCACTGGTTTGCACCTCACGGACCAGACTGGCTCCGGCTGCCAAATCGGTGACTTTGAGGTCACTGTCGGCTTGCATTTGTGCGCTAACCGCTTCATCCCCTTTGCGATAAACAGCAGGGTCGGACATGTCACCATAGTAAATCCTGGTCTGATTGCCCATCCCCTGCGTGATGGTACTCAGGCGCCCGGCCCCAAACTGCTGATATGTACGGCCATACTGGGTGATCTGATGATGGTTTTGCGCCACCAGCTCAGGGGTGCCGTCACCGTCCATGTCTGCAAAAAACACCATCGCGCCAGACGTTGGTGTCTGGTCAAGCCGATAAGCCACCTCCGTTGGGGTGTTAAAGGTTCGGGTGCCCGGCTCAAACTCGTAACGATACAAGCCAAACTCTCGCGTGCCAGTGGTCGATTTACCCGTCACATAAAGCTCTGTTTGACCGTCGCCATTGAGATCGGCCAGCAGGGGAGCCCAGATAGCGACTTCCCTTGTAATGTTGACATTATCAGGGGGCGTGAGGGTCGTGATCGCATCCCGGTCAAAGAACAACCCTTCTCCGAGTGCCGGGCGACCCAGTACGACTTCCCAGTCGTCATCCTGATTCTGATACATCAGGTCCAGCGTCCCGTCACCGTTGATGTCCATCGGTGTCAGGCTGCTATGTACAACAGGCTGAGATGAGTAAGTGCCCACTTCGAACTTATGCTTAAGATTGGCTGGATCATAGCGATTATAAAAGACAAACACATAGTCATACTTGCCAGGTTCACGACATCCGTCCTTTGCGCAGGTAGATGTCACCAGATCAGCCTTGCCGTCAAAGTCCATATCCATAAAGTAAAAGGGAGCATCGTTCTCCAGGTTACGCTGGATATCCTGGTGATAACCTAGTGAAATATCGCCATTCAGTACCAGGCGCGGCTGCTGATAGGCTGTTGTGTCGGTATACATTAAGTCGTCAAAGCCATCACCATTGGCATCGCCAATGCGGAGCGCCTTTATATTGTCACTCCCCGTTATAGAGCCGCTCTGCCAGGGGGTTTTATCAAACACAAAATATGTCCACTGGATGCTCACGTCGGCGCCATGAAGCGGCTTTTTGGTCTGGATCAACAGCCCCTGCGTTCCATCTCCTTCACGATCAAAGGGCATCATGCTGACACTGTCTTCGCGGTTATACGTGTCTATCACCTGACACTGGGTGGTACCATCACGCTTTATCAGGCACAATTCATGCTGGTAGGTGTCCTGCAGCTGGATCAGCGCCGCCAGCTCCGGCTCGCCATTGCCATTGCTGTCCAGAATACTGGTCGCAACGATTTTCTCATGCATACCCACACCAAGCAGATCCTGACTGGCTGACATCTCCGGATAGGTTTTGGTTTGCTCATAGTCAAATGTCACTGGCTGTTTGCACGTTGCATCACCGTCTGACACAGGTCGGTCGCAATGGCGTACCTGCTTGAGTTGACGCACCCCATTAGCCCCACGCTCCGTCTGTAACTCATAGTAATGCAGTGGCGTTTGACCTTTGCTGACCCGGATGCCCGTCAATTCTGCCTGTGCCTGCATGGGCTGCGATACCGCCTCCAGGCTGTAGGCCAGATTACGCACGGGACCCGCCTGATAGTTAAAGGTCACGGTATATCCGCTATAATTAATGCTCGATAACACGGTCTCCAGCTGCCCCAGCGCGGAGTCCGGACGACCAGCTAAGCCGCCATGACGATAACGATACTGGATGACGTTTGCGGCAGGCTCGGTTGCAGCGCCCGCGGCGGCAACACTGTCCATGCTCTGTCTTATCAACCAGCTGGACGGGTACTGCTCCCCCCCGGCCTGACTATTGTCTGTGCCGCCATAAATACGTTTGCTGCCATCTTTACCATACACAACAAACTGCACCTTGTAGCTTTCTTCTCCTGGCTCAATCTCAATGCGCTGCTGGGAGTCTATTTCAGTGCGATACTCTGCACCCACCTTACCGTGTTCTGCGTTGTTGATCAGTATGAGCCGCTGACCATCCAGGCAATAGCGATCTTCATTATCCAGACCAATAGAAACCGGTTTAAATGCGCCGTCCTGCGCCAGCGTCTGACGACAGCGCGTAATGGCCGAGCCTGCCGACAGTTGCCACCCCTGAGCCACTGACGATGCCGGTTGCTGACTGTTGTAATTGAGGCTCACCTCAGGTGTTACCCCGGCTATTCCCTGTGGTAATACAATGGGAATGCTATACGTTGCCGCCCCTTGCTCGTTGACCCGGAAGCTGCCCGCTGTGAAGCTGTACTTATAGTGGGTGTCCAGTGCACTGCTACTCGCCGGTTCAAAACTGGCGGTTGCCAGCGGTGGAGAATGCGGGGTTATCTGACCCTGCGCTAAGCTATCCAGCACAGTGATGGTTTGCTCTGCCGACGGCGTAGAGCAGAATTCAGTTGTATTGTTTGGGTTAGCTGCATTCACTGCCACATCAATACAAGCCTGGGCATAAAAGCGGTGGCTGCCGTTGGGATAGACCAGCACCGCCTCTGCCTGACGATTTTCCGCCGCATGGCTGGTTGGTGCAGTATTGCTGGCCACATCCACCAGCTTAAACCTGGCCAGATCGCGGCCGTAGCTAAATTCGGCTTTAATACGGCCTGCGCCTTCGGGCGTTAATGTCAGGTCAGGGGCACTTAGTAAGCCATCACGGGGGTCGAGTTTATTGGTTCCCAACACTGTTTCTGCCACGTCACTGACGTTGTCGCCATCCGAGTCAACCCAGTCGTTACACAGGGCATCCTTATAACAATGGCCATAGTAGTAATACAGCGTACTGACAACTGCCTGATTATAGGTAACGGCATAGCCCGACGACCACTGAACTTCGAGCAAGAACTGCGACCGCGACAGATCAGTCTTTAACCTGTTGATCCAGTAGGCTCTGTCGTAACCCGCCAGGCCATTGGCCGACAAGTGATACGTCAGATTAATCAGCTGGTCGTAAAACTGCGTCTCATCCAATGACGGAGCAAACCGCTGTTGACCCTCTGTTGATGCCAACATTGCATCCGCAACTTCCAACAGCGTGACATTATGATGTATCACTGCATAAGCCAGAAAAGACAATTCATGACGGGTCAGATCCCGGCCTAAAACCAGATAGCCAAGACGCAGCAATGAATACAGCGCATCGACATCCTCTCCAGGGGTCCAGCCTGCGGGAAACGCCTGTGTAAATGCATCCAGCAAAGGCGAGTTGTCCATGTCGCCCCAGCGCAGCGGTTGCAGACCTGCGGCATGACGGTCGAGCTTATGTAACTGACCGTCTTCGGTTACTGCCCAGATCTGATTGCCAACCACCATGGGTTTCTGGCTCACCTTAGCGCCAAGCTGGTATAAATAGTCTATGGCACCGGTTGTGGCATTGAGCACATATAAAGCACCGTCTGCTGAGCCATAAAATAACTGGCCGCTGAGCTGGTCGTCACCGACCACCAGACCTTCGGCCTCAACAGCGCCACGCGTGGCTGTTTTCCATAACTGGGTGCCTATCTGGCTCCAGGCATAAATATGATGGTCCTGCGATCCGGCAAACACCACATCGCTGCCAATGCCCGACTGCGTTACTATCGGGCGAGAGCTGAGCTGCCCGCCCGTTTCGCGAAACCACTGGGTTTGGAGATCTTTCTCGGCGTAAAGCGCGTTACCTTTACCCAAATACTGCTGTCCATTAAAGCCAACGGTGGGCGTATAGTTCAGAGGGTCTGCCACGTCACCAGACGTACCATCTACATTGTAAGTTGAGTAACTGGCATTGGTTAACGCATTTTTGATGCCCACCACAAAGCCACCCTGCGTATAGGCTTGCTCTATCGGCTCAGGGACCTTCACCCTGAGCCTGGTGCTGTCGATATACGTAACGTCAGCTGCACCCAGCTGATGGCTGACTCCGGTGGTATTTTGTTGCACCGACACGATATTGCCCTGTGGGGCAAACGCCACACCGGTTACCACATATTCCCGCTCGCCACTGCCGGGAACAACCGAGACAATTTTTGCGTTCACGTGCTGCACAGAAAAAGTACTTTGTGCACTTTGAACACTCTGCGCACCATTGCGGTTAAATGCCGTCACCCGATATGTAACCGTCTGGTTGGCGGCGGGCCGTGTGATCGCATATTGTGCTTCAGGCGCGCTGGCACTGTAAGGTCGGGCTTCCAGTTGCTGGTTCAATACTTCCCAGTCACTATTGCCTGCCAATTTGCGCTCAAGTTTAAAATACAGCGCTAAATCAGCCTGGCTGGCATAATTCGACGCGGATTCAATGTTGAGTGTATAAGGGCCAAAATAATAGTCGTCGTTATCAAAATAAGCCGGTGGGGGCGCATCGCCCTGATTATGAATGGTCGTCTGAGCGCAGTATGACGTACTATATGTTTTAGGCCCCGTGTGATCTTCATTGGTAGCAACAGCGCAGTACACCGCGCGTTTGTTATGATCCACAGGCGGTTTTGTCACGAACTGCTGTAACGGCACGTTGTCTGCACTGAGCGATGGCCCAGCGCGATGCCAGTTTGTCAGGTCATGATCCCATGCTTGATCTGCGGTGCCAACAAACTCGTAAAGCTCATACTGATTGGCATGATCTGCTCCACTTCTTACTAGCGTAATCTTGATCACACCCGGAGATGCAGTGCCATCATGCTCCAGCACCACTTGTGGGTTCGTGGGGACCTCAGAATTCAGTGTAAATGAATAAGACGCGACACTGTCAAAGGCCCGCTCAGTAGAGGCACTGCACACACTGCCCTGTCGCAAATAGGCTCTGGCCTTTACGTTCAAGTTTTTTGGCAGGTATGACGAAGGTGACCAGGTGAGTTTTGCGACCAGGCTGTTATTGTCATCTTCCAGGTTGGGTAATGCCTGCTCTACGACTGCGCTGGCAATCTCTCCACCAGCTTCTTCACTGAACAAGGCTACGCGGCACAGATAACCAGGTTCAGAACTTAATGCACCAACCAGGATCTCTTCTTCGAACGCTGTGCCTCGCATTCGCTGCAACCCTTCGGACGGGTTAAGGTCATCCGGGTTCGGGACATGCAGCGCAACGCCCGCACTTTGGATAGTAGAAAAGGTCAGCGAAGAGCGCGCCTGAGCATCCGTTAACCCGGAGTTGTCATTCACCAGGACTAACAGGTGGTAACGCCCGGGCTGTGGCACTGAGAACTCTGCGGTATAGGTGTTATTTTGCCCCTGTACTAAAGTGCTGCTCACCGAAGTGGCCCCTTCGCAGCTGGTCAGCGTGGCAGACGACGCTGCGCGCGGCATGTAGCACACTGAAATTCGGTCTTTACTTACAGCCTGACTGTCATCAACCACGGAAAACGCCAGCTTAAGCGAGGTACCCGGCAAAACGACATCGTCCCGGAGGGATACGTTGGTCAGGTTAGGCCGGGTTGCCACATTAATCGCAATCTCGTTGGATTCCCCTCCTCCGGCTAATGCCTTAAACCGAGTCGTGCTCGAGATACGAACTTGCCGATAACAGTACGTATCGCTTCTATTTACCGTTTCGTTGCCAGACTTGAAGCACTGCGCATTCAGCGACCCTGTGCTTAAAGTGAGGGAATTCGTGCGATTGAGCAGGGCAACATTATTGGCATTTACTTTCAGCGTGGCTGAGCTGGGCCAGTTGGCCGACGTTTCATCCTGATCCTGAACATGCGCAACGGCTATGATATCTTGCTCACCAGACAGCATTACGTCATTTTCAAGCGGCTGGCCGTCCATGTTATACAGTGTCAGAGAGACGGCTGAGCTGGTGTTGTCTTCAGTGATAACTTCTGTTTGATGCTCACTGCTGGATGACACACCATATTTATCTGTGGCCGTTGCCCTGAATGTGAGACGCTGCCCATACTGCTGCTCATAAGACAAGGTGGCAGTAACCTGGCCACGATCATTAAAGCCACTGCATCGCCCTTGAGCATCGCTGGTACATGAAATCACCGGGTCACATCGCTCCTGAGATTCAATCAAACAGATTTTCAAAGATTCGATATCACGACCATCATCAGTCGCAGTAGCCTTCAGCGTAACCGTTTTTTTGTCGTTTCCGTCCCCACTTGAGCTGGTTATAGAGACCCGGGGTTTAGTGGCTTGTATTACTCCGAAACCAGGCTCACATTTCGCTGTTTCAACATACAGATGACCGTAAATCTCTCCACCCCATAGCCCTTCTAAAGTTGAATTGTTAGTCGCGTAACGATAAACGACTGGGAGAGTATAAACGCCTACTTTAGAAACGGAGACTGTCTTGGTGGCATCGGCGGGTGAAATCGAGATGCTCTTTTCCTCACCTGTCGTGCGATTGATTAGTTTCGCAGATGCAAAGTTAGCGCCCATGGATTGAGAGTAGATATCAAAGGTAATATCAATTGGCATTTTCGTGTCTTTAGACACAACTACAGAACCACCAGAGTTTAAACAGTACTCCCTCTGCCTTCGCGCAATCTCTTGAGGTACACTGATAGCCGTTGCAAATGCTGTCTCACAAAATAACAGCATCCAAACCACGATTATGAATCGTTTACTCATTGCCCGCTCCTGTGTCTTGTGTCCATTCCACGGTGATCATGTTGTCGTTATAGGCGGCATTTTGAATGCTACGCGCCAACTCGCGCTCTGACGGCAGGTTTAAGGGAACAGAAAAGTGATCGATTGGGCCACCGGGGCCTATCGGATCGGGATTGATCGGATCAGTGGGGTCTGTGGGTCCATTGTCATTAAAAACGCTCGGGTCATCAATTGAAATCGCCGCCACACTGCGGTGACCATCACTGGCACTAGTAAAAGGAAGGTAAAGGGTGCGTGTCTGCGCGTCCACCGACGGGGTAACCAGGTAGTCGCTTTGGCGCATGTGGGCAGGCAAGTAAGCACTTTGATATAAGCCGCTCAATGCCGCATCGTACTCCATGACCAATCCCTTGCGGTCAATAAAGACGATGCTGGAATCAAAACCCGGTTGCGTAAAGTTCGTCCCCGATAACCGGTGGCTGGCACCCGAAGCACCACTGATGGGCACACCCGTCAACCCCTGCCGCTTGACCATCACGGCACCGGCAATGACACCGTCTGACGTCGTCCTGCAATTCACCCGGGTAGAGTATTGCACAGCGAGCCGACATACTTCTCCGCTGCCATCTAACCTGCTTACCCCAAAGTACAGATAACCATTGAACGACAAGGGTTGGTTAAGCACTTTGCCGCTGAGCTGCTGTGTCCAGACCACTTTGGCTTGTGCCTGACTATGATCTATTTTGTGCAGTGCATTACGCTTATCAGTCAAAAATAGGTATTTGTCATCTACGGCAATAACGGTACGAGGCACAGGATCAAGTCCGATGGATTGTAAACGCACAGAATAGACCCCCTGATGAACGGTGTCGGCATCTGCTACGTCATGGTAAATGATCTGGAGCTGCTTTTCGGTTATACCAGAGTTGTGACCCTCTGCACGCAATGTAAAGCGGGCACTCTGACCCAGTTTAACCATTTCACTGCCAGTACCCGGCAAACCCGTGCGATAAGGCTGACCGTCTTTGAGTAAGCTCACACTGTGCGCACCTGCCACTTTCCAGCTCAGCTTCGTCTGCTCCCAGGGAAGTACTGTCAGACTGTCAGTCTGGAATGATTCTATATTGAGATAATAACCCTGTGCATCGTATTGCCGGGCGACAAAGCCGGCCCCACAGCCGACAAGGTTGCAGGGAATAATTAAATAGCGGGCGTCGCTGAATGGCGCAGTTAATGTATAGCTGCGACCATAGCTTTGATAACGCGGCGTAAAAACATCACTGGTATTCGACACCGGGGCACTATTGGCATTCGTCTGGCTCAGTGGATCTCTCCCGTTGCCCATGATACCTGCGTCAATCGCCCTGTTCATTTGTGCCTGGTAAACCTCATAGCCGCGATACGCTTCTATGTAATAGTAAGTTGCACCCGAAACGGCGACCCAGCTGAGCTGATCTCTGCTGCCTTTCAAATGTAACCCACTGGCATGGGGGGGTAATTGAGGCGTGTATTGATTAGACCCGGACGTTTGCTGGGCGTTGGCGGCCTGCACACCGACAAAAAATACTAACAAGAAAAAACATAAATTAAACCAACCCAAAACAACACCACTTGAATGTTAAATTATTTGGGCGCAAATGTACCAGCATCAGCGATTCACGAAAACCCGAAACAGAAACACATGACCAAAAAGCGAACAAAGCACAATAATTTATGATTATATTCATGGGTCACGCTAGAAAATGTATTTATTGTTAAGGAAAAATGACAAGCTGACGCCCCTGCCGACAATTTCATTTTGCCTATCTGGTCAGATGTGTTACCTATATGACATGAAATCGTGCGAATAGAATACACTCATGAAGATCCATACCCTCGAAGGCTATATTCAGAATATTTACCTGGTGGAGTATCCAGACAAGCTGCTCTTGCTGGATGGTTGCAGCCGTGCAGACGTGGGTCTGATCTGCCGGTTTATCACCGATGAATTGCACCGCCCGTTACATCAGCTCAAACTAATTGTGGTGACCCACATGCACCCGGACCATGCCGGCGGAGCTCATGCCTTAAGAAAAGTCAGCGGCGCGCAGATAGCCACGGCGAATTGCCCGGGTCAGTGGTATCAGGGGATAGATGGCATGCTGATGCATTTGTCGGACATCGCACTGGCCCTGTGGGTTGCCGGACGCAAACGCAAAGCACGAAAAAACCTCTGGTATACCCGCACCCTTGAGCCAGATATCTATTTGCCCGACGGTGTGTCATTACCCGGGTTTGAAGACTGGCAGGTGCTGCACACCCCGGGTCACACCGACCGCGATATCAGCCTGTATCATGCGCAGCGCAGTACCGTGTATATTGCCGATGTGATGGTGCAGGTGCGCGACAAACTGATCCCACCCTATCCGGTGTTTTACCCCCGGCTGTACCGTGCTACTTTGTTAAAACTACAACAGCTTGAACCTGACACTGTGATGCTGGCACACCACAGTGAAATTGCCTTTACCGACATAGATTTTGAGCAGCTGCTACAGCGCGCGCCCACACAACCGGTGACTCACTGGCGCTCAGTCAAAACTAAGACCAGAAAAGCGCTGGGGCTGAGCCACACCTCATCCCGATAGTGCGCTTTTAAATACCCGGATAAAGACGTCAATGTCATCCACAGTAGTATAAATATGCGGAGAGACACGGATCCCCAGCTTACGGGCATCGACCGCGATACCGGCCTCCCGTAACGCCGCCAGCACCTTATCTTGTTTATCTCCCACATTGAGGATAGCCGTGCCTGAGCAGCGCTTTGCATCCGTCGGGGCAATGTACCAGGGTGCCAGTTCAGCCTGCAAACGCGCCAGCAATGCCAGATTGTGTGCCCGCACCTGCTTAACCCCCAGTTCAGCAAAATACTGGATGCTGTGTGCGGCAAAAATATAGGCTGCCACGGACGGTGTCCCTCCCCAAAACCTCAACGCAGTTTGATGGGGTGTAAAATGATGAATATCAAATTCCAAAGGATTTTGATGTGAGAACCAGCCGACATCTTTGGGCTGACACACCTCAAGAATGCTGGGGTTAACCCAGATAAACCCGGCACCAGGCCCGCCACACAGCCATTTAACACAAGAACCCAGCACGCAATCCGCAGCACTGGCTGACAGGTCAATGGGGATCACTCCTGCTGCCTGAGCCACATCGACGATCACCCGACAGCCCTGTGCTTTGGCCAGCTGGGTAATGTCTTCAACCGGTGCTTGTTGCCCTGTATTGGAGTACACCTGACTCACAAACACCCAGTCAATATCATCATCCAGATGCTGCTGCCAGACGCTTAAGTCTGACATATCCAGCGCGGCGGGAATAAAGCGGATCTCAACATCCGGTACGGCTTGCTGCAACACAAAGCCCATGCTGGGAAAGTCACTTTCACTCATCAGCACTCGCACGGTTTGCTTGCCTGTTTCCGGCAGGCTCATTACCCACTTCGTCAAGCCGCTGGAAAGGTTACTTTGTGGACAAAAATACTCCGCCTGGCTATTGAATAACCGTGCCAGGGCTGCGGTAAATTGTTGTATGCCGTCGATCCACTGATACCAGGGCTCATGATTATCACCAGACCAGGGGTCAAAATAGCGCGTCATAAAGTCCTGCCTGGCCGTCTTCAGTGGCCGGCCTACCGAGTGGCTGAGTAAATAATGGCCCTGTGGTAACGAGAAATCGGCCTGTTTCATTGTGTGTCCTTTGCTATGCTGCGACGCAGCGTATTTAAATCATCAAAGCGGGTAAAGACATCTTCACGTTTTGCCGCCGCCCGTTTGTCTCGTAGTAATGCCAGTTGGTTCAGCAACACAGGTAAAGGCGGCCCACTCGCGGTGACTTTGTCCAGATGCTGCGTATTCATATCGCCCGAAGGCTGTGCAATGTATTTTTCTACCAGCTGATTATGATGCTGAATAGCGGTATCGCCATGTAGTTTGCACACTTGTACAAAAGCACTCACCGCCTCCTGATACCAGCCACTGGTGTGATGCTGCGACGCTGCTGCCACAAACGCATCCATCAGATTGGGCAAGCGCATACATTCGCGCAAAGTGGCCTGATCCTCGGGCATCATATACAGGAACTTATCCACCAGCATCTGAGCGTAATTTACATCATTGGCCTGACATAACCCCAGCAGCATATCGATGACATTGATCCCGGCGAAGTCCCCGGCATTAGCGCCGCGATACACCTCCTTACCCACCCGGTAAGGTTTGTAATAAGGCCGCACCACGTAAAAGAAAGCATCGGTATCCAGCTGCTCAAACAAACACTGATTAGAGCGGATCACATCTAACAGGCCTTCTTTGACCTGGGCCAGCAGCACAGGCGTCATGGGGTGCGAAATACCCAGCGGCTGGATCTTTAACAAACACTCTGCGGCACGTTTATAAGCCAAAATAGCACGGGTATTGTAATCAATGAATAGCTGCTCAGCCGGATGACTGGTAAAGCGTTTATACACCCCATCAACTGCACGATTATGTGTGGTCAGGTGTGCTGTAGCAAAGCGAGGGGTCACGCCAATCGACGCACCAATGTGCATGGCCAGTGCAGAGGCTTCCTTGAGTGGTGAATAGTGCTCCCGGCTGGGCTCGGTCAGTTCATGACGACGACATGCCGCCATGTACAGGCCGACATTGCCAAGCAGATCGAACGCATTATCAAAGCCTTCATCGGTATTGCCCTCTGCCAGCAAGGCCAGGATGTGTTGCTGACCTTCGTTTAATAGTTGTTGTTTTATCTGGTCTTCTACACCCACAACATTCGCCTTATCCTGCTGCTGCCAGTATGCAGCCTCCAGCGTGTCGTTGAGCGTAACAAAATCACTGCGGATCCAGTGATCAAATGCCTGTGTCAGCGTAGTCATGACAAACTCCTTAACTTCCGAGCTCTCAGGCTATCAAAACTCTCGCGCTAAAATTTGCTAAAATTCATGTAAACGCTAGACTGGGTTAGTAATAATTGTAAATAAATCATCATCAGTTAGCAGAATCCACTACTATGGCGCACCTTGATAATAAAGACCGTATCCTACTTAGGGCATTGCAGCACAACGCCCGGCTGAGCAATGCGCAACTTGCGGAACAAGCCAGTTTATCAGACACCCCTTGCTTAAGGCGTGTCAAAAAGTTACAACAAGATGGTGTTATTCTCGGTTATCACGCCACTTTGGCACCACAGCCACTAGGCTATACTGTATTGGTCTATGCCTTTATTCGCCTGAGCGAGAACTCTGCGCAAGCGGCCACTCAGTTTGAATCTGATGTGGAACAACTGCAGCAGGTACTCAGCTGCTCTGTGGTATCCGGTGCACATGATTATTTACTCGAGATCATTGCCGAAGATTTGCCCAGCTATGAGCACTTTGTCAAACACCGCCTTGGCGCCATCGGCTGTATTGCAGGGATTGAGTCGACCATAGTATTGAAACAAACGTTTACCAAACGCCCCCTGCCAGTTTAACGAAAGGACAGGATCAACATGCAGTTCCAATTTCGCACAGCGTACCACCAATGGGCTGCCTATTTGCTCATGACAGTGAGCTACTTTGTGCTGGGAAAAATACTCACCGCTTTTGCGTTTCAGGATCAGGTGCTGCCCATTTGGCTGCCCGCAGGCGTCGGCCTGGTAGGTGTGCTGATCTGGGGCTGGCGCTTTCTACCCGGCTTATTTATCGCCTCGGCGCTGTTTAACTGGACCACAGCCCACGGCTATACATTTTCCGAGGCGACCTTATCGCAACAGCTGCAAGTCTCAATTATTGCGCTGGGCGCCTGCCTGCAGGGACTGGTCGGTGGCTCTATTCTGCGTCATTGGTTGGGCGATCCACTGCGAATGCGAACCCGCAAACACATTGCCTACTACATCTTTTTGGTTGGCATATTTTGTAACCTGATCTCGGCCAACATTGGCGTCTTCTCACTTAGCCTGTTTAACCCTGAGTATCAGTTTAGCCACCACTGGCAAAATGTGGTGGCCTGGTGGCTGGGCGATAGCCTGGGCATACTGATCTTTACCCCGCTACTGCTGCTGATGCTGGATGCATGGGCATTCAAACAACACAGTTATCACCGCAGTCGCAATGTGTTTGCCACCAGCTTTGTACTATTTTTATCTGTGGTGCTGACCACCTACTTATACAATCAAGGTAATGTTCAGGCCGCCAAACGAGAAGCGCAAAGAGAGCTCAGGTTAATAGAAAACCTGCTGCTACAACAGGTCAATCTCAGCATGCTGGCCGTGCAGGGCGTAGCTGCTAAGTTGCAGTCTCTGAGCGAGGTAAACGCTGACGAGTTTCACCAAATCGCCGAGCAACAGCGCGCTCGTTATCCATTTTTGCGAGCGATTTCCTGGAATGTCAGGCTGGATCAAACACAGGGGAATGCCCTTCAGGAAAAGTTTGATACGCTATATGATGGCCGGGTGAAACTCAAAGGGCTGCCCCTAACCCCAGATGATCCTCTGGTAGTGGTCACCTACATTTCACCGCAAACAGAAAACTTCAGTGCACTGGGCTTTAATGTGTATTCGCGTGAAAATCGCAAGCAAGCGCTAGAAAACTCGATTATTGCCGTGCAACCACAGGCCACAGACATCATAGAATTAATTCAAAGTAATACGCCGGTGCCGGCTTATTTGTTGTTCTCCCCGGTGTACCGACGCGGCGCAACCGACCCTCAAGCGGATATTCTTGGCTATGCCACCGCGGTGGTACAAACCGATACGCTGCTGGGTTCGGCACTGAAGCAGTCACAGGCCGGCAGCTATAATATTGCGGTGTATGATGGCAATGAGGCCGAGCCTTTCTATAGTAACCATGCGCTCTCAGCCGCTGAGGTGGCAGCAGAAAACCTGTTTGAAACCCGTATTCAATTTGGTGGCCAAGTCTGGCGGATCAAGCTGGAGCTCAGGGCTGATTTTGTTGCCAGCCTCAACCACCGACAAACCGTGTTGTTGTTGCTATTACAGCTCAGTATCACCGCCTTGATCATCTTTATCGTGCTGCTTAACAACTATCAGCACTACGAACTCAATCATCTGGTTGAGCAGCGCACTCAGTCCCTGCGCCAGGCCGTTGAAGATGCCGAGCGTGCCAACCAGGCTAAAAGCCGCTTTCTGGCTAATATGAGCCACGAACTGCGTACCCCACTAAATGCGGTGGTGGGGTTTGCCTCTTTGATGAAGACGACCGACTCATTTGACACCCTCCAGTCTTATGCCAACCGAATTGATATGGCAGCAAAAACCTTGCTCAACCTGGTGAATGATATTCTTGATATTGCCAAAATCGAGTCGAATCATCTGGTCATTGAACAACACGACTTTAACTTGCAGCATTTACTCGGCCGCATAGATAGCCTGTTTGCCACCAGTGCTGCGGACAAAGGATTGCAGTGGCAGCTGAATACTAACATCAGCGGCGCCTGCTGGCTCAAAGCCGATGAGCTGCGGATGGAGCAGATCCTCTTAAACCTGTGCAGTAATGCCGTCAAGTTCACCGACAATGGTAAAGTAACCCTACACTGTGAAGTACTACATGGTGATAGTGATTACCTGCTTACCTTCTCTATCATCGACACCGGTATTGGCATTGATTACCACAAACAGCCATTGATTTTTGCCCCTTTCACACAGGCCGACGCCTCAACATCGAGGCGCTTTGGCGGCACCGGGCTGGGCCTGGCAATCAGCAAAGAGCTGGTAGAACTCATGGCAGGCGAGCTCACAGTTAAAAGCGCACCGGGACAAGGCAGTACCTTTACCTTTGCGCTGCGTTGCCCCTTTGGCGATGCGCAGTTGGCGCAAAATATCGAGGCTGACCCAACCTTACTCAAAGGCATGCAGGTACTGGTTGCCGAAGATAACCCGGTCAATCAGCTTGTCATCAAAGCCATGCTACAATCGATTGACGTGGAGTTCGTCTTGGTCAGTGATGGCCAACAAGCCGTAGACGCCTGCCAAGACCAAGCCTTTGATCTGGTGCTCATGGACTGTCAGATGCCACTCCTTGACGGTTATCAGGCAACCGCGCTGCTGCGTAAACGCTTCACTCAGCAGCAATTGCCTGTCATCGCCCTGACTGCGGATGTGATGCCCGAAGATAAAACTTACGCACTGGCAGTTGGATTTAACAGCCACCTTGCAAAACCGCTGGAGCGCGATAAGCTGGTGCAATGCTTAACACAATACCGAAAATCATGATGAAAAAAGGATTGTTAGTTTCCCTACTGGCTCCACTTATCCATCTGATGGCCATGCCAGTGCAGGCGCAAACATGCCAAAGTTTAGTGACCGATCTGCCTCGCTATCAGTCTGATGCTAACCAGGGCAGCTATCGCTTTGCTAACGGCACCGGTGATGCGATCCGGGACATACCCGAGGCGCAGTCATACTCAGCTTATATCCGCACAACTCAGGCACTGATCTTTGCTCGCAATCCCAAAGCAACGATCCCCTGTGAGCTGGCGACCAAAGTCTCTGCATTGCTGCCCAGTAAACCAACCCAGATCGCAGATTACGTTGCTCCATTTGAGTTAACGCATCCGAACAACCAAAAAGCGGTGCTGCTGATCCATGGCTTGACCGATTCGCCTTTTACCTTTCACGCTCTGGCCGCAGATCTGTATGCACAGGGTTACGACGTGAGAACTATGCTCTTGCCCGGGCATGGCACAGCGGCCAGCGACCTCAAAGAAACATACTACCGCGACTGGCAACAGCATGTGCGCTTTGCCATTTCGCGTACAGCCAGTGATTACAGCGACTTTGCTGTGCTGGGCTATTCAACCGGCGCCGCGCTGGCAACCACAGAAATTGCTGCACGTCGGCCAGATAATTTAGCTGCCCTGGTACTGGTTGCGCCCGCAACACAGAGCCACAGTGAGAAAGCCTGGCTGGCAAAATGGCTGGATTGGCTCCCCTGGGTTGACTGGGTGGATAAGGGAGCCGATCTGGACCTGGCAAAGTATGAGTCATTTCCACTGCATGCAGTCACCCTGGTGGAGCAAGCGATGACAGATATGCGTGAGGCCAGTTTACCGGCTTCTTTGCCAACGCTGGTGATTGCCAGTGATGTCGATGCCACCATTAATAGCCAGGTCACTTATCAGCTCTTATCACGCTGGGCGCAAGCACGTACAGCGCCACTGGCACTGCGAGTCTACACATCTGATGCGCTCACCGCGTTGCCAGAGTCTATCGATGTCACTGAAATCAAAACGCTGGACGGCGTGATTGATATGTCACACATTGGCTTTTTAAATCCACCCGACCACCCTTACTATGGCAAAACTGGTGTGTTTCGAAACTGCGATGCTTACCTTGACGACACCAGTGCCTTTGCCCACTGCAAAACCACGGACAAACCGTATTTTGGTGAGCGCAGCAAAGCAAATCTTGCTGAGTACACGCCGCTGATCAGGGTGTCTTTTAATCCGGATTATGACCCTATGACCACGCAGCTGGTCACGTTTTTAGACAAGGCAATGCAGTAAACTATGTATCAACACCGCTTTAGTACTGACCTGGCGACCCTCACCGAGACCGAACGAGCAGCACTGTCAGGCCATACCCCGTTTAGCAGTGTTCAGTGGCTGGAAGCGCTGGAATTAAGCGGCTGTGTAGGCGAAGACACGGGCTGGCTGCCGTACCACTTACTGGTATACCGTGACAGTCAACTGGTCGCGCTTCTGCCTGGCTATATCAAACTCCATTCTTATGGTGAATATGTTTTTGACTGGGCCTGGGCTGAAGCATACGAACGCCACCAGCTTGCCTACTATCCTAAATGGATCTGTGCCATTCCCTTCACGCCTGTGGTGGGCAGTCGTATGCTATCCGGTGAACCGATCTCTGATGCTTTGTATGACTATGTCACAACGGCCTTGCACCAGGAAGCACAACACCAGAACTGGTCAGGGTGGCATATCAACTTTCCGGCACAACGGGCTGGCTGGCAAAAACAACAGCTGATGGAACGTCATGGTGTCCAGTTTCACTGGAAAAACCAGGACTACAAGCACTTTGACGACTTTTTAAATGCCATGACCTCTCGCAAACGCAAATCTATCAAAAAAGAGCGCAAAGCGGTCACCAATCAAGCGTTAATCGTTCGCTGGTATCAGGGCGCCGAAATCACTGATGAAATACGACAAGCATTCTATCTGTGCTACGCCACCACCTATCTGAAACGCTCAGGGCACCAGGGTTACCTGAACGAAGCGTTTTTCCGGCAGATCTGTGACACTATGAGCGATCAGATTGCGATTGTATGCGCATACCAACAGGGAAAAATCGTGGCCGCCAGCCTGTACTTGCATGACCAACATACGCTGTATGGGCGATACTGGGGCGCACTTCAAAGCCACACGCATTTGCACTTCGAGTTATGCTATTACCAGGGCATCGAGTATGCCATTCGTCGCGGATTAACTCGCTTTGATGCAGGTGCACAAGGCGAGCATAAGCTGGCGCGTGGATTCGAGCCCGTCTTCACTTATTCTTATCACCATATTCGTCACCCTGACTTTGCTCTGGCAATTGACGACTACCTGACCCGTGAACGTGTCCATATGGCCCATTACCTGAATCAATGTGCTGAGTTACTGCCGTTTAAAGATCAGTAAACGATTGTTCGCAGGCATCGCATTGTCTTCTTTTAGCGTCAGTGCGGCACTGCTGGCCAGCGAGCAGATCCATTCGATATCACGGATCCCACTGTGCGAATTGCGACTCCGTAAAAACGCATCAAACTCCTGATTGCTCGCAGAAGTAAATTGGCCATGGTAATTGAAAGGCCCATATATCATCAGTAACCCTCCTGGCGTCAGATGTTGCGTGACTCCGGCAAAGAAGGCTTCAACCAGGGCTTCAGACACAATATGTAAAGTATTGGCGGTATAAATCGCAGGCACTTGCGTGACCGGCCAGGGTACTGATGACAGATCAAGGGTCAACGGCGCCGGTAAGTTCGCTGCACCACTGTCTTCGCACCACATTTGGATACCGGCATGATTCACCGCCAGATCGCTGCACTGCCAGATTAAATGAGGCAGCGCGCTGGCAAAAAAAGCGGCATGCTGACCAGTGCCTGAACCAATTTCCAGCACAGACGCCACCTCAGTGAGGTAGGGTCGTATTTTTTCCAGTATCGGTCGCTTATTGTTTTCGCAGGCTTGTGAGAAAGGTTTGTCCATATTGCACCTCTGTGATCCAAGTTTGCGCTCTATTGAGGCAATCTTGCCATTAAAATGCAAGTCATTTTAGATTGCATAACCTTAAACACATAAAAAATATAAGCTTTTATCCTTGGTATAAAGCATGCATTGTCTATACTGAAAATTCCACTTAACGCTTGGAGCACATTATGACAACCTCAGATCTCTCTCAAACCCCGTTACAAAGCCGTGGTCTGGTCGACACGGAAGCGGAACCTAATTTACTGGAAAGCCAGGACTACTGTCAGGAAGTTGCCAACATCCTGACCAGCCCGGAGCAAGAACGAGAAAAGACCTCTCAGCAATTTCTACTTGGCTATAACTAGACAATTAAACGCCCTGACAACAATCCGGGCTTGCTTACCTTGCCCTTTAGTGTAATGATAATTATTATCGTTACACTAAAGGATATTCCACTATGCTGACCCCGCTTGCGCTTATTAACTTTAAGCCGCATCTCAACGCGCACTGCACACGCCCTCACCTTGATGCACCACAGCAAGTTGCAGAGTTCATACGCACAGGCTGCGAGTTAGCAAAATGGTATGAGCGACAATCCTGTGCGTTATTACAGGAGCTGTACCTCAGACGAGTATTCTTTGAACTACTTAACCACATTGCTGATCCACTGGTTCATACCTGCATCAGACAACAATGTCTGGAGCAGATTTACAAACCCCTGCTGGCCCTAAAACGCTATTACAAAGCTAAGCGCAGAGGGTTACACAAGTTTTACCTGCTTGAGCGGGAAGCCAGGATCATCAGCCATGAATTTAATCCGTACAGCTAGGAGTTGTTATGAGCGAATTTCGTCAAGTTTCAGATAGCATGGGCGTATTAGACGTACCACAAGATGCGCTTTACCAGGCGCAAACTCAGCGGGCCATTAATAATTTTCCCGTCAGTGGCCTGACATTACCCGGTAGCTTTATTCGTGCCCTGGCTTACATAAAACAAGCAGCCGCGGAGTCAAATCAGGAACTGGGCCACCTGCCTTCGAACCAGGCTCAGGCCATCGTCTCTGCTTGTCAGCAGATCATTGACGGGGAACACCTGTCTCAATTTCCTGTCGATGTATTCCAGACTGGTTCAGGCACCAGCTCCAACATGAATGCCAATGAGGTCATCGCTTCTTTGGCCACTCAGCTCAGCGGCGAAACGATCCACCCCAATGACCATGTTAATATGGGGCAAAGCTCCAATGATGTTATCCCTACTGCGATTCACGTCAGCAGTACCATACTGGCCGTATATGAATTACTGCCAGCACTCAAGCACCTGTCTCAGACCATTGAGCACAAAAGCAAAGAGGTCGGTCATTTGGTTAAAACAGGCCGCACCCATCTGATGGATGCTATGCCGGTTACCTTTGCACAAACACTCAGCGGCTGGCAGCATCAGATCGATTCTGCCTGTGAGGGTATTGTCCAGGCACTGGAAAAGATTTATGAGCTTGGCCAGGGCGGCACCGCCGTTGGTACGGGAGTAAATGCCGATGCACGTTTCGCGGCTACATTTAACAGCTATTTAAGCAGTAATGTTGGGATCCGCTTCACCCCGAGTAAAAACTTCTTCTATAACATCGGCTCACAAGATGCCATTGTGGCGTTATCGGGTCAGTTAAAAACGCTGGCTGTCGCCAATATGAAAATCGCCAACGATCTGCGCTGGATGAATTCGGGCCCTCTGGCTGGGTTAAGCGAGATAGAGCTACAAGCTTTACAACCAGGTTCATCCATCATGCCAGGTAAGGTTAACCCGGTGATCCCGGAAGCCGCAGCAATGGTCAGTGCTCAGGTAATTGGCAATGATGCTACCATCACTGTGGCAGGCCAGTCAGGTAACTTTGAGCTTAACGTGATGCTGCCGGTCATTGCCTACAATATCCTGCAAAGTATCGAGTTGCTGGCAAATATGTCCCGTTTGCTTGCAGACAAAGCTATCGCTACTTTCAAGGTCAACGAATCGAGTCTGCAACAGACGCTCACCCGCAACCCTATCCTGGTCACGGCATTGAATCCGGTGATCGGGTATGAGAAGGCGGCATTTATTGCCAAGCAAGCCTATCAGCAAGGCCGCCCAATCATAGAAGTTGCCGCAAAGCACACCGACCTAAGCGAATCCCAGTTACGCGAATTACTAGACCCGCAAAAACTCACGCTCGGTGGCCTATAAGCAAATCACGCGCCTGTTATTATGGCGCGTGACCTCTTGTATCTGGAGAAAAAGCGCGGCACACTGGATAAAAAATTAACAGGATCGAATATGAACGCGTTTAAACTCTCTCTTTGCAGTTTGTTATTCATTGCAGGCTGCAATGCCTCACACAGTGAACCCCAAAATAATGAAGAAACCGTCACCACGCAACAAGACTCTGCGGAGCAGCGTGCGGTTGAACCTGCCAAGCTGCAGAAAAAAGCAGCGGTACGCCATGATGTTGGACACAGTAAACCTTCCCCAGCAGACAAAGTCATGGAAAAAGAACCTGTCGCGCACATAGATAAAGACGCGATCAACGAAGCCGGCCTGAAGAATCAACGTGCCTATCTGAAATTCATTACCAAAGACAAAGAATGTGATACCACGACTCAGTGCAAAGTCCTGCCTGTCGGTAGTCGTGCATGCGGTGGCCCATCTGATTATGTGATTTTTTCTACAAAAACAGCCAACCCCGACAAAGTAAAAGAACTGGCTGACAAGCTTACCCATGCCGAAGCCACCTATAATGCCAAAAATCGGATGATCAGTATTTGCGAACACCTGAGCGCGCCTGCAACTCAGTGCGTTAACAATAAATGTGTTAAACTCGAGCATTCAAATCAGGCAACCTACTAGGGAATTTCGATGAAGTATCAGTGTTTGACGCTGTTTTTACTGACAGGCTTGCTCAGCGGCTGTAGCGCCACACAGACCGCGCAGTCTGCAAGCAATGGTGATGACTTTGCGCTGGCAGAATTCGTTGCAGACAAAGGCTGTGATGCGAGCTTTCAGTGTAAAGTCATTGGAGTAGGAGAGCGGCAAACCTGCGGTGGTCCAAGCCAGTACGTCGTCTATTCGGTTCGCAACGTCGATGAAACTCAGGTAGAACAAATGGCCGTTGCAATAACCAAAAAAGAGCGCGCTATCAATCAGCAAACACCACCCAGTGAAGTGTGCAAGCAGGTGCTACCTATCCAGGCGCTCTGTATCAACAGCCAATGTCAGGCTATCACACTGAAATAACTTCTGCCTTAATGCTTTTACTGCCAGCAAGCTAAGCCTTTGCCTGGCAGTTAGCACTTATCCCACCCGACAACTAAACCAACCACTGACTCAGTAAAGAAATCGGTATAATGAGCAGAGCACACAAACATGCCCGCCATACATATCGGATCTCAATCTGCTTCTTCACCCAATAACAATAAATAAACTTCACCAGGTAAGTGGAAGCACAGCCAAATAGGGCAAAAATAACAAACAAGACAAGTAAGTATAGGGACACAATCAACTCATAACCTCAACAACCAGCATTCATCATAACGGGTCATTGCATACAGAGCAATGCGAGCTCCTTAATGAAGGCAAAGCATGGAGCCGCTATATAGGTGTTACTTAACTATCGAGAAACTTCGATGCTGTGCACCAGAAGAGCTCTCAGGATACATGGTTACATGAATGAACGCGAGGCATGGACGCCGAGCCGGGAGCCCTCCACAGGGAAGTGTCCCCAAAGACTGCTAGATACCAGCTTCATGGAGGAATAGACAACACCGCTCTGTCTACAACTTTTTTAAATCGCACATAGCAAAAAACCCGCTGCATTGCTGCAACGGGTTTCTTTTATTTGGAGCTTGGCAATGTCCTACTTTCACATGGGTGAATTGCGACCGAAGCACCGCTTCGCAGCTATCGTGCAAAGTCGTGCTTTAGCGCGGCCTTTGCGCAAGGTGAAATGAGCTATTGTAGAGAA
>NZ_JAKRFU010000037.1:0-27336 GCF_022347845.1 Pseudoalteromonas sp. McH1-42
TGAGCTAACTCGTACTAATTACCCGTGAGGCTTAACCATACAACGCCAAAGTGGTTTTGTTTGTTAGAAGTTAAGAACTAAAGTAGACGATAAGAATTTGATACGCTTTTCCAGATTTTAGTGAGATGTTGATAAACATCTTGCGCACAGAATTTCCTGGTGAACATAGCATTTTGGAACCACCTGACCCCATGCCGAACTCAGTAGTGAAACGAAATAGCGCCGATGATAGTGTGGGGTTTCCCATGTGAAAGTAGGACATCGCCAGGGCCTAATTAAAGAAACCCGTTGCAGTAATGCAGCGGGTTTTTTGCTTTGTGCGATTTAAAAAAGTTGTATAACTGCCCGCTCATAAAGCCCACACCACCGTTATCCCGCACTTGATGCGGGAACTACTCACAGGCTACACGGAGAGTATATGAATGACATGCCGACCCGGTGGTCATTCTCATAAGTCGGTATGTGAATACCTCTCTTACTTATGTGATTGATCAAAAATAATTGCCCCTATTTTAAATAAATTTAAATCCCCTCAGTTTTAATTTCTCAGGCCTTCACCTTCTAATGCCTAAAGAATGAAGGTATTAAAATGCTTCATTTGACTGTATATGTGAATTAAAAGTTCAAGTGGGATCTTGCTTTGCTGGGTTTGTGGGAATAAATATGCTTGATCTGTTCTTTTCGACCATGTTAAAACATAGGCAATTCATCAACAGGACCAATGCCCACATGCAAATTATTACGTTGTCACTATCGCTTAACCTCTTACTGCTTAGCTGTAAGAGCGGGGCGTAGTTGCGCGTAAGGGCAGCAACACGATAAACCCCGCACACTGTGCGGGGTTTTTTTATGCTTAAACGAGGACATCAGGTATGCAAGATAAGGTTTGGATATTCGACACGACATTAAGAGATGGAGAGCAGGCGCTTAAAGCCAGTCTGACGGAAGAAGATAAAATTCTGCTCGCGCATACCATTAGTCGTTTAAATGTGGATGTGATGGAAGTTGGTTTTCCGGTCTCAAGCCCGGCTGACTTTCGAGCCGTACAGCGTATCGCAAGAGAGATTACCGGACCAAGCATCTGTGGCTTGGCACGCGCTGTCAGCAAGGACATTGAGGCTTGTGGAGAAGCACTAAGGCCAGCAGAGAAGCGCCGTATTCATACATTTATTGCGACCAGCCCCCTGCACCTGGAACATAAACTCAGAATGTCGCTGGATGATGCGACCGAGATGGCGGTGAAATCGATCAAGCTGGCACGCAACTATACCGATGATGTCGAGTTTTCGTGTGAAGATGCTGGTCGTACCCCTTATGGCGATTTATGCCGCATTGTTGAGCGGGCAATCGATGCCGGCGCCAGCACCATTAACTTGCCTGATACGGTGGGTTATGTCACGCCAGATGAGTATGCAGCAATGATCCATCATATTCGTCACAATGTCCCAAATATCGACAAGGCGCGCCTGAGCGTCCATTGCCATAACGATCTTGGCCTGGCTGTCGCAAACTCTATCGCTGCGGTGCAGGCTGGTGCGAGACAAATCGAATGTACCATTAATGGTATTGGTGAGCGTGCGGGTAATTGCTCATTAGAAGAAGCGGCGATGATCTTAAAAATGCGCGAAGACCACTTGCAGGTGAGCTGTGATATTCGCAGTGAAGAGATTTACCGCGCATCACGTCAGGTTGCCAAGATTTGCAATATGCCAGTACAACCGAACAAAGCGATTGTTGGCGAAAACGCCTTTGCGCACAGCTCAGGGATCCATCAGGATGGGGTGCTAAAAGCACAAAATACCTATGAGATTATGTCACCCGAAACCGTCGGCGTTCCCAATAATCAGCTAAATATGACGTCGCGTTCTGGTCGCCATGTGATTGAACATCGACTGAGCGAATTGGGTTATCAGCAATCTGACTACGATATGGACTCTCTCTATGACAGCTTCCTGGCCTTGGCCGATCAAAAGGGCACTGTATATGACTATGACTTGGAAGCGATGATCCACTTCAATCAGATCACCGATAAAGATGATTTTTACCAGTTGCAATTTGTGAATGCGTCATCGAATTCTCAGTCGATCGCCAGCGCAACTGTTGGGATTGCTATGGGTGAGCAATTAAAACAGGAAGCTGCTACGGGTAATGGTCCGGTGGAAGCCGCATTTCTGGCACTTGAGCGTATTACCGGGAAGACAATTGATATTGTCGAGTACAACCTGGATGCAACCGGGCAGGGGGCCAGCTCACTGGGGCAGGTCGATATGATAGCCAAATACGATGGCCGCCAGTACCACGGTACCGGGCTGGCAGCCGATGTGGTGGAAGCGTCTGTGCACGCCATGATCCACGTTTATAACTTAATTCACCGAGCCGCCAAGGTCTCGAGTTTGAAACAACAAAGGAAAGCAGGATGAGTCAATCAAATTATCAGATAGCAGTATTAGCCGGCGATGGCATTGGACCTGAGGTGATGGCTGCCGCTGAGCTGGTGCTAGATAAAGTCAGTGAGGTATTTGGTATTGGCTTAGAGCGCCAACATCATGCCATAGGCGGCGCGGCCATTGATGCGTATGGTGTTGCGTTGCCCGATACAACTTTGGCTGCCTGCGAAGCATCAGATGCGATTCTGTTTGGTTCTGTTGGCGGACCTAAATGGGAACATTTGCCTCCCCAGGAGCAGCCAGAACGCGCTTCTTTGTTGCCGCTGCGAAAGCATTTCGGGCTGTTTTGTAATCTGCGTCCGGCGCAATTATTGCCAGCGCTGAGCGCCGCCTCTCCATTAAGGGCTGATATTAGCCAGCAGGGCTTTGATATTTTGTGCGTGCGTGAGTTAACCGGTGGCATTTATTTTGGCGATAAAGGTCGTGAAGGCAATGGTGCAGAAGAAGCCGCATTTGATACTCAACGTTACAGCCGTCAGGAAATCGAACGCATTGCTCGCTTTGCCTTCGAAGCAGCCAGACTGAGAAGCAATCGGGTCACATCGGTGGATAAAGCCAATGTATTGGCATCGAGTGTTTTATGGCGTGAAGTGGTGTGTGACGTTAGTAAAGACTATCCGGATGTTGAGCTGGAACATATTTATATTGATAACGCGGCAATGCAACTGGTGAAGCAACCCGGCCAGTTCGATGTGCTGTTGTGTGACAACTTATTTGGCGACATTCTGTCAGATGAATGTGCCATGATCACAGGTTCCATGGGCTTGTTACCGTCAGCAAGCCTGAATCAGTCTGGGTTCGGCTTGTATGAACCAGCGGGCGGATCGGCGCCAGATATTGCCGGAAAAGGCATTGCGAATCCAATCGCGCAGATCCTCAGTGCTGCCCTGATGTTGCGTTACTCGCTGGCACAGGATGAAGCGGCAAGGCGCATAGAAAAGGCCGTCGCCGAAGCTGTCGCTGCTGGCGTGGGGACTCCGGATATCTATCCACAAGGGGGCTACACGACGTTGGATGTGGCTCATGCAATTGTCGAACGGATCTAAGCGGATTTCAGATTAACAACAGGATGTAGCAAGTGGCACAAACATTATATGACAAAATCTGGCAGGCCCATGTGGTCGCCAGTATTAACGAACAAACCGATTTACTCTATATCGACAGGCACCTGGTACATGAGGTGACTTCGCCGCAGGCATTTGCGGGCTTACGTGAAAAAAATCGCGCGGTACGTTGCCCACATAAAACCTTTGCGACCATGGATCACAATGTGTCGACCAAAAGTCGCTCTATTGATGCGGCAAGTGAAGTCAGTAAAAACCAGCTTCAGGCATTGGCACAGAACTGTCAGGAGTTCGGCATTGAGCTTTATGATCTGAGCTCAGTGAATCAAGGCATTGTGCATGTGATGGGCCCTGAGCAGGGGATCACCTTGCCTGGCACAACGATCGTTTGCGGTGACAGTCATACCTCAACGCATGGTGCATTTGGTGCATTGGCCCATGGGATCGGTACCTCTGAGGTAGAGCATGTGTTGGCAACTCAGACTCTTCAGCAGAAGAAAGCAAAATCATTGAAAATTGAGATCACAGGCACATTGCGGCCCACTGTCACAGCCAAGGATCTGATCATGGCTGTGATCGGTAAACTGGGGACTGCCGGGGGCACGGGCTTCGTCGCGGAGTTTTGCGGTACGGCTATTGAGGCCTTGTCAATGGAAGCGCGGATGACACTGTGCAATATGAGTATTGAAATGGGCGCTAAGGCTGGATTGATCGCGCCGGATCAGACGACGTATGATTATCTTAAAGGTCGCCCGTTCGCACCGCAGGGCGAAGAGTTTGATCAGGCCGTCACCTACTGGCAAACTCTGCACACCGATCCCGACGCAGTCTTTGATAGCGAAGTGATCATCAGTGCTGATGAGATCCAACCTCAGGTCACATGGGGCACCAGCCCTGAGCAAGTGATCGGGATTGATGAGGCCATTCCGGATCCGGAAACTGAACCGGATCTGATCAAAGCTGAGGCCATGCGCAGTGCATTGCGTTACATGGGACTTCGTGCAGGCCAGAAGCTGACCGATGCGAAAGTGGATACGGTGTTTATTGGCTCTTGTACTAACAGCCGCATTGAAGATTTGCGTGCCGCGGCTCAGGTTGTAGCAGGCAAACAGGTTGCCAGTGGCGTTGAAGCGCTCATTGTGCCGGGGTCAGGTTTGGTCAAGCAACAGGCTGAACGCGAAGGGCTGGCGGACATTTTTACGGCAGCCGGCTTTGAATGGCGTGAACCGGGTTGCTCTATGTGCCTGGCAATGAATGACGATCGACTTGGGATGGGTAAACGCTGTGCGTCAACCTCCAATCGCAATTTCGAAGGGCGTCAGGGTCGCGGTGGCAGAACCCACTTAGTGAGCCCTGCAATGGCCGCGGCTGCTGCGATTGCGGGCCACTTTACTGATATTCAAGGAGAGCAGGCATGAGCGTCTTTCACTGCGGTTTGTTAGCACCGCTGGATAAAAATAATGTCGATACTGATCAAATCATTCCTAAGCAATTTTTAACATCCACCAGCCGGGACGGTTTTGACAAGGCGCTTTTTTACGATTGGCGCTACACAGATCTGGGAGAGCCGGATCCGGAGTTTATCCTCAACGCGCCTCAATATCAGGGGGCCAGTGTACTGCTGACACGGGATAACTTTGGCTGCGGATCATCGCGTGAACACGCACCCTGGGCATTAAAACAATACGGTTTTACGGTGATCCTGGCACAGAGTTTTGCTGATATCTTTTTCAACAATTGCGGCAATAATCAGATGCTGTGCATTAGCCTGCCTGCAAGCACCCTGGATAGCCTGTTTGGCTTGTGTGAACGTCAGGCCGATATTCAGATTGAAGTTGATCTGGCTGCTCAGCAGTTACGCAGTGAGCATTTTGCGCCGATCGCGTTCGATGTCCGTCCGGATATCAAAGCTCGTTTGCTCAGTGGATTGGACTTTATCGGCGAAACTGAGCAGCTAAATACCCAGATAGACAAGTTTGAACAGCAACTTCAGGCAGCGCGTCCCTGGCAGTAGCTGTTCGATCGCCGCATTTAATTGGCAAAGGCCGCGAAGTGGATTACGCTGCGGCCTTTATTATTTTTAGGAACATTGATATGAAACTCGTTTATGCAGCCGCTTTACTTGTCAGTGGCACTGTAATGGCGCGTCCGGCTCCTTTAGTGTCTATTCCCACGCATGATGCGTTTTTTGATCAACTCAAGCAACATTGTGGTAAAGCATATGAGGGTAAAGTGACGGTCGATAATCAGGGACCCAGTGCGTTCAGCGATGCGCGCTTGATCATGCATGTGCGTCGTTGTAACGATCAGGAGCTGCAAATTCCGTTTCATGTTGGAAAAAATGCCTCGCGCACCTGGATCATTACCAAGACTGGTAGCGGTCTGAGCCTGAAGCACGACCACCGTCATAAAGATGGCAGTGATGATGAATCGACTATGTATGGTGGCCATACTGTCGATGCGGGCTACGACAACGTGCAATCTTTTCCTGCTGATCAGTACTCTAAAGAGTTATTTGTGAAGCGCGGTATTCCGCAATCAGTGGGCAACACCTGGCAGATGTATATTTACGATGAGCGTTTCACCTATCGCCTGGTCAGAGAAGGGCGTGAGTTCAGAGTCGACTTTGACCTGACCAAGCCGGTTCAGGCACCTAAAGCACCCTGGGGTTATCAGGACTAATTGGGTTACACAGCTCAGTGTGAATACTGAGCTGTGTGGTTATTTCGGGTTTTTCACGCAACGTACTTCTACTTGCAGGTCGGGCTCGTACGCTCTTGGGTAAGTCGGTAAACGGTCAAAACTCTGCACGCCTGCGAGTAGTACCAGCTGTGGCAAACGACCCTGGCACAACCGTTGACTATGCCTGAGTAAAAACACACTTTGTTGCAAAAAGTGTTGATAACTATCCGATTTTATCTGTAAATAGTAGTGATCGTCATTATACTTAATTTGGTCATAGTGCACTTTGTGATCAAAGTCATACAACTTTTCGACGACGCCATTAGGTGGCGGCGTGTAGCTGCTGCAGGCACTGGCAAGTAAAGTGAGTGCAACTACTGGTAGCGTGCATCGTACTTGTTTAATCACCTGTGTTGTCATAAAGCCGAGTTGTGCCATATAAAACCTGATAATCCATCTTCGTCTTGATGAAGTGTAACATATTTGGGAGGTGCGCTTGTTTGCACAACTAAGAAAGTTCATAAATAACCTGGCTCAACAGCCAGAGTCTCAACAGGCACCTGACTTTACGACAGCATTGGCTGCATTGATGGTGGAGATTATGCGCGCCGATGGTGAAACCCACGCGGATGAATGCCATATGATTGCTCGGCTGCTGACCCAGCATAGTGGCATTTCAACACAGGCCAGCGAGCTCATTCGCGATCAGGCCATCTCTATGGTAGATGAAGCGATTGATTTGCATCGATTTGTGCGTGTTGTGAACGCACATACCGGGGAACTTGAGCGTATCGAAGTGATTGAATTACTCTGGTTAGTGGCCTATGCCGACGGTCTTTTAGATCCCCACGAAGAACATATGGTCAGAAAAATCGCAGGCCTGCTGTACGTGGCACATGCTGACTTTATCTCAGCCAAACTCACAGCCCGTCAACAGCTCGGGCTCACTGATTAGTGAGTGAGCTGCGCGGTACCTAACTCGGTTTTGCAGGACTGAATGGCTTCTTTGATCAGGAAATTCACCAGTGTAGGTGAAATACTGTACATCTGAGCAATTTCTTTTTGCTTTAACCGTCCGTCACGATAAAAGCTCACCACGTTCTGATGGCGCTTAGACAGCTTCGCAATGGTGTGATTCACTTTTTCTGAGAGCTGTGCATCAATGAAGCGGGTTTCAATATTAGACTCTTCATCATCAAAGTGCTCACCATGCACAGATTCCATATCAACCAGACTTTCTCGACTTTGTTTGCGCAACATGTCAATGGCAATATTGCGGGCAACCTGATAGCAAAAACTCTTCGAATTTTTAACCTGGCAGTTCTGACAGGCTGACATACCAGACAAGCGAATAAAGGTATCTTGTAACGCATCCTCAGCGAGATAGGGGCAACGCAGAATGTTGTTTAAATAAGCAAGTAGCTTGGCTTCGTTTTCTGCAATGACATTTGACCACTTTTCACACGACTGCGGCACGGTAAGTTCTCCTGGTGTATTTGATTTAGATCCGTTATGGCGAATGATAATAGTTATCACTATTATGTTATTTCCTTTTGTATTTTGTCGTCAAGTAGTTTTCTACTCCCGTTTGGCGCTTTAGTGGGTTCTTGATAGCGCACACCTCGCGAATCATGCCAGTGCTGGTTTACCTGCAGACCTGAAATAACGCGGTGTTGTGGATTGAACGCATTGGGGTGGTTTTTTGTTTTTATCTCGCGTCTAGCAGGGGAAGCCCCTCATTCTCTTTTCTGGGGCTTTTGCGTATTTTTAAACAAAAGGATTAATATGAAATCATTTACACTGGGCTTTGCAGGGCTCGCTATTTTGATGGGCAGCACACAGGCTGCCCCACTTTTCCCCCCAGCCCTGACAAACCCGCATAGCAACGAAGCTGTAAGCGTCACCCGCACCCAATTCGGTATCGCCCATGTCAAAGCACACAGTTTGTATGGGCTGGGCTATGGTAATGCTTATGCCCAGGCGCAAGATCATAGTTGTCTGTTGGCTGACGGTTACTTGCGACTGCGCGGAGAGCGGGCGCAATATCTTGGTGCACATCGTAATGAGGGAGATAATTACTTCCTGATGTCGGATATTGGCTATCGCATTCTGGACCTGCCCGGTCGAGCCACACAGCAATATTCGAGTTTATCGGCGAGTACGCGTGCATTGGCGGAAGGCTTTGCTGCGGGATACAATCAGTATCTTGAGGAAGTAGCCGCGGGTAACGCGCAACTGGACGAGATTTGTCGCGATGCTCCCTGGGTTAAGCCGATAACGGCACAGGATGTAATTGCTAACGTATTGCTTATGGGTGTGCAGGGCAGTGTGGGTAGGCTGCTACCACAGCTAGTGCAGGCAGGGCCAGATAGTGAGACGACCCCAGCACAACAGAGTTACTCGATGACACTGACACCCGCTGAGCAGCTCACACAGGGGTCAAATGGTTGGGCGATTGGTAAAGCCCTGAGCCACAATGGACGAGGTATGGTGCTCGCCAACCCACATTTTCCGTTCAATGGTAATTTTCGCTTCTGGACACATCACGCCACTGTGCCCGGTGAGCTGGATGTGATGGGGGCGTCCGTTCTTGGGATGCCTGGTGTGGTCAATATCGGCTTTAACCGTAACCTGGCCTGGACTCACACCTATTCAACGGCACTACATCATGTGTTTTATGAACTGACGCTGGACCCGGACAACCCACGCCGATATCGTTATAAAGGTCAGTGGCATACGATGCGCGAACGTCACATCCAGGTTCCGGTTAAAACGGCTACTGGGATGCAAACGCACACCCATACTGCGTATGCCACACAGTTTGGTTTAATGCTTGAAGATCCTGAGCGCTTCCCCTGGCAGGGTGGGGTTGCCTATGCCGTCAGTGATGTAAATCTGGATAACTTCTCAGCAATAGACCATTGGTTGTCATACAACCGGGCCGCATCAGTAGCGCAATTGCGCGAAGCATCAAGGCGGTTTAATGGCTTGTCTTTTAATAATACGCTGGCAGCGGATAAATATGGTAATGCCTTCTATACCGACGACTCCAATGTCCCTAACCTTTCAGCGGCTGCTCTAAACTGGTTACAGACTGACCCAAAATCTGCTGCTATTTTTGCCGCCACAGGTCAGGTGGTGTTGCCTGGCGATCGTGAAGAGATGATGTTTGATGGTGCCGTTGAGCTGGCCGAGGCACCGTCACTTAGCCGTCGTGATTATGTGCAAAACTCCAATGATTCTTTCTGGCTGAGCAATGCCTCACAACCACTGCGCAATGTCTCTCCTTTGTATGGTCCGGTGGATGTACAACAAACGGAGCGTAGTCGGTATGCTTATGCGTTATTGCGCTCAGGGTCAGGACGAGATGGTCGTTTCAACCTGGACGAACT
The DNA here is from genome assembly GCF_022347845.1 of Pseudoalteromonas sp. McH1-42. Classification (NCBI taxonomy): domain Bacteria; kingdom Pseudomonadati; phylum Pseudomonadota; class Gammaproteobacteria; order Alteromonadales; family Pseudoalteromonadaceae; genus Pseudoalteromonas; species Pseudoalteromonas sp. McH1-42. The sequence continues at coordinate 9,586 of NZ_JAKRFU010000037.1, forward strand.
GGAGCATATCATGCTCGGTAACGGCAGTTATTTTGCCAGTGAGCGCGGTGTTATCGCCGACTTATGCCAGCAATATGCGGGCCAACGTTGGGCTTTGAACGAACAGCTTGAAGTTGATGTAGATCCCGCCTGTGCGGCGTTCGCACAATGGGATGGACGCTTTGACCTGACATCGAAAGCGGCACATCTGGCGCGCGAATTTTTCCGTGTGCTCGACAGGCGTCAGGATTTTGTGGTGCCGTTTAATCCCAGGTTTCCAACTACCACACCGCACACGATTAAATCTGACCCTGAGATCCTGAGAAAATTGCTCCGTGCTGCGGCTGATCTGCAGCACTATGGTTTTGCACTGGATGCGCCATTTGCTGAGATCCAGTATTTGCAAAAGGGCACGGAGCGTTTGTCGTGGGCTGGGCCTGAACATCAAAGTGGCGGGTTCAATGTGTTTGCAACCCACAATACGATGGATCTGACCAGTTTTGCCGCGCAGCCATCGACGCCACTCACCAGTGTGGTTGATGGGCGACCATTATGGTCTGGACTACGTGAGGCAGGCTATGGTGTGAACTTTGGTTCTAGCTGGATGATGGTGGTGGGCTTTGATGACAATGGTCCGGTTGCCCGCGGTTTGCTGAGTTATTCGCAAAGTGCCAATCGTGACTCAGAGCATTTTAGTGACAGTAGCCGCCATTATAGTGCGCAACAGGGGTTGGTCGAATTGCCATTTTATCCCTGGCAGGTGTCAATCAATAAGCTCAGTACGACCAAACTGATCGTGAAAAAAGACTAAAAAACCCGGACTGTCGCGCGTCACTATGCCGACAGTCTGATTTTTGGAGAAAACGATGAGCTTTGATAACGAAAATGGCACCTTCAAGGTCCTGATTAACCAGGAAGAACAATATTCACTTTGGCCCAGTTATAAAAGCGTGCCCGGTGGCTGGCAAGATGTGGGTGTTGAAGGCGATAAAGAGACTTGCCTGGCTTACATCAATGCGCACTGGACTGATATGCGTCCATTAAGCCTTCGCCAGGCGATGGATCAGTAAGTTTCCCGGCGCCGCCTGAACAGTTTAGATGCTGAACAGCGCCAGTGCGCGGCTAATATCCATCGCACTGCCTTGCCACACTGCCAGTTTATTCACGGAGTACCCCATGACCGCCACGACGATAATGGATCGCCTTGCCCACCATGCAGCACAACAGCCACAACAAACCGCGCTGATCTGCGTAGATAAAAAAGCACACACACGCTGGAGTTTTCAGGCGTTGTATGAACAGAGTTTACAGCTGGCAGGGCATCTGCAGCACCACGTCAGTGCGGGTGATCGTGCCTTGATCCTGATGGATACCGGCATTGAATATGTGACCAGCTTTCTTGCTTGTCAGCATTTGGGCGTGACTGCCATACCTAGTTTTCCACCCGAGTCGACGAAAGCGCAACATATTGCCCGTACCGTGGGGATTGCCGAAGATGCCAGTGCTCGCCTGGTGCTGACAACTTCGCGATTCACAGAAACAGTCGCGGGTATGTGCGAGGCACTGGATGGGATTGTTATGCAGGTGGTAGACGAATTAAACACGCCTGCGCCTGAAGCGCCACGCCACTCAGCGCACAGTGACGAGATTGCCTTCTTACAGTACACCTCGGGCTCAACCGCCAAACCAAAAGGCGTGATGGTCAGTCATGGTAATTTGCTGGCCAATGAAGCGGTGATCACCGAACGAATGCAAACAACTCAATCCGATGTGATGGTCAGTTGGTTGCCGCTGTTTCATGATATGGGACTGATAGGTGGACTGTTGCAGCCTATCTACGTCGGTTATCCGTTGGTGTTGTGTTCACCGCGTTTCTTTATGGAACGTCCGGCTCGCTGGCTACAACTGATCGGTGAATATGGCGGCACTGTCTCTGGCGGTCCCGACTTTTCTTTCCGCCTGTGTCTGGAGCGGATCCGTGACAAGCAGCTGGCAGATTTGGATCTGAGCACTTGGCGCGTTGCGTTCTCGGGTGCAGAACCAATCCGCCACGATACCCTGTTGGATTTCGCGGAGCGTTTTGCACCGCAGGGCATGCAAGCGTCGGCCATTTACCCATGCTATGGTCTGGCTGAGGGTACTTTGATGGTGACTGGCACAGAGGCCGGTGGTGGTGCCGTGATCCGTGCCTTTGACAATCAGGGACTGGCATCGGGTCGGGCAGAAGTAGTCGATGCCCGTGATCTCCGGGACAGTGACGCATACTGCCATCAGGTTGGCTGTGGCCAGGTTGCCAGCAACCACCTGCTCAGGATCACGTGTCCGCAATCGCATCGCGCACTGGCTGATGGTGAAATTGGTGAGATCTGGTCTGCCGGACCCAGTATTGCACTGGGCTACTGGCAGAATGAGCAAGCCACCCAGGATACGTTTGTTGAGCTCGATGGTCATCGCTGGCTGAGAACTGGTGATGTTGGTTACGTATTCGACGGTCAACTTTACATCTCAGGTCGACAAAAAGACTTGATCATTATGAATGGCCACAATGTCTATCCGCAGGATATTGAGCGGGCTATTGAGGCTGAACTGAGCTTTGTGCGCAAAGGTCGGGTGTCGGCGTTTCCGGTGCCCAGTGAAGACAGCGGCGAAGGCATTGGCCTTGCAATCGAAACCAGCAACAGCTATCGCAATGAGGTTCCCGCGCAGCAAACAGCGTTAATTGTACGTGACTTTATTACTGAGCATTTTGCTGCCTGTCCGGAGCTGGTATTGCTGTTAGATCAGGGGGGCTTGCCAAAAACCTCTAGTGGTAAGCTTCAGCGCAGTGCCTGTTTGAAGTTACGTAACGCCAATGAACTGGCCAGTTATGGTGATTTTGACCTGACTCAGCTGCAACAGCTCACGGCGCAAGGCTCATTGCCAGGCAACGCACACTGGGATGAGTTGACCCAGCAGCTGGCACAATGCTGGCAAAGTGTGCTGCGTTATCCGGTTAATCATGATGATGCGGATTTCTTTGCGCTGGGAGGCAGCTCAATCAAAGCGGCGCAATTACTGGCGCGAGTCCAGAGTGAACTGGATTGTCAGCTCGACCCCAGTAGTTTATTTGCAGCGCATCGCTTTGGTGATTTCTGCCAACGTGTAAGAGACGTAAAAGATGCACCTAGCGTGCAGATCACCCCTCAACAGTTGAGCGATTACCCGCTCAGCGCACAGCAGCAAAGACAATTATTCTTATGGCAACTGGAGCCCAATAGCAGCGCTTACCACATTGGTGCGACCATGCAGTTAGCCGGTAAAGTGGATCCGCAACGACTTGAGCAGGCCTGTGCTCAGGTGCTGGCCCAACAACCCGCGTTGCAACAAGCCTATTTTAAAACGACGGATGGCCAGTGGCGTCAGCGCACTGCTGCACAGCCCTTACAGTGGCAATTTCATGATCTATGCAATGCCGCAGATGCGAGCACTCAGGCTGACGCATTACAGCGCACTTGCTATGAAACGCCGTTTGCACTGGGCGACGGAGAGAATTTCCGTGCTGCATTGATCAGTGAGTCTGACCAGACACATCGCCTGGTGCTGGTCATGCACCATATTGCCAGTGATGCCTGGAGCTTCGATTTGTTGCTGGGGGCGATCTCGCGTCACTATAACGCGTTGTGTAACAACGCCGAGGATGGCGGTGTGCTTGAATATAATGACATCCAGTATGGGGACTTTGCACTATGGCAGCAGGAGTGGCTGACCTCTGAAGCTGCCGCGACGCAGCTGAACTACTGGCAGGAACGACTGGATGGCCAAGGGGATGAGGAGTTACTGGCACCTGAGCAGGCGAGACGCAGTGATTTGGCAACGCCAATGGGCGTGATGCGTTTTACCTTGGATCACAAACACACCGATAAGCTGCAACAGCTTGCACATAGTCAAAGTGCCAGTCTGTTCATGCTGTTATTGAGTAGTTTGCAGGTGTTGTTTTATCGCCTCAGTGGCAAACGTCAGCCGCAGATTGGCGTGGCGGTTGCCAACCGTAACCTTGCGCAGTTACACAATCTGGTTGGCTTTTTCATCAATACTCAGGTGATCCGTGGCTCGGTATCACCGGAGCAAAGTTTTACTCAGTTGCTGGAAGCTTGCAAACAAACGGCACTGGACGCACAGCGTTATCAGGACTATCCGTTTGAAAAGCTGGTGGAAGTGCTGAATCCACAGCGTGCATTGGGACAAACGCCGCTGTTTCAGGTGATGTTTAACCATCTTGAGCAGGATGTGGCGAAGACACTGACGCTGGCCGACTGTACCACAGTCGATGCGCAATCGTTGCAACAGCAGGCGCAGTTTGACCTCAGTATCGACTCACGGCTGGATGAGCAGGGTCAGCTGAGCATTGAACTACAGTACAATCAGGCGCTCTATCAACAGAGTACCATTGCACGCTTGTCCGAGGCGTATCAGCAACTGCTTAATCAGCTGCCACAACAAGCACAGTTGGCAATTGGTAATCTGTCTTTAGGCGCTGAGCAGGCACAATTACCTGAGGCAGCAACGGGGGCTGTAGCTTCGGCGCCGGCTGCTCAGTGGCTGACATCGGTCAGCGAGTATGCTGCCAGCAATCCGGATGCAACCGCGGTGATCTTTGACGATCAACATTATAGCTATGAGTGGCTGGAGCAAACGGCCAACCGGCTGGCCCATGGTCTGATTGGCCAAGGTCTGGGAGGTCAGGTGGTCGGGATTATGCAGGCACGAAAACCCCTGATGCTGGCCTCGGTGCTGGCCTGTTTAAAGGCCAGTGCTGCCTACTTGCCATTGGACCCTAACTTCCCGCAAACGAAGCTGGCACACATGGTCAATGACAGTGGTTGTGCCGCTATCTTGGGTGAACAGACTGACATCACCTTGCCTGTGCCTTGTATTTCTCCACTGGCGTTACTCAGTGAATATCACGAACACAGCACTGCACCGGTTGTGGTCCATCATGCCCGGTCTCTGGCCTATTTAAACTACACCTCTGGCTCGACGGGTCAGGCGAAAGGCGTGGCGATTGAGCATCAGGCGCTGGCCAGCTACATAGAGTCGGCAAAAGTCTTTATTGCATTGAGTCATCAAGACGTTGTACTGCAATTTGCCACCATTAATTTTGATGCCTTTGTGGAGCAAGTGTTCCCCAGCTGGGCTGTCGGTGCTGCTGTGGTATTGCGTGGTGATACGTTGTGGGACGCTGAGACCCTTTATCAACAGGCGCAGCGTCACGGTATTACCGTGATGGATCTCAGTGCCGCTTATTGGCGCAGCATTGCCGCCAGTTGGGCGCGAATGGCGACCACCACGCCATTGTCACTGCCTAATTTGCGTCAGGTACACTCAGGCGGTGAGGCGATGTCAGAGCAGGGCATTGCGGACTGGCGCGCAGCGGGTCTGGGTGAGGTTCGCCTGCTGAATACCTATGGACCGACAGAAATTGTGGTTGAGGCTGCTATTCATGATTGCCGCACGCTGAATGCGGGCGAGGTTGTGCCGCTGGGTCATGCCCTGAATGGACGCCGTCTTTATGTATTGGACAACAACCTTCAGCCTGTGGCCGAAGGTCAGGTGGGCGAGCTGTATATCGGCGGAGATATCCTGGCGCGCGGGTACTGGCAACGTCCGGCACAGACGGCAACCAGCTTTATCGCCGATCCGTTTGCGGATACTGGTGCTCGTATGTACGCCAGTGGTGATCTGGTTAGCTGGCAAAATGGTGCGCTGCATTATCATGGTCGCAGCGACCATCAGGTTAAAATTCGCGGCTTCCGGGTTGAACTGGGTGAGATTGAGACCCGTCTGACACAGCTGCCAGATGTGGATGTGGCAGTGGTGATCACCGAGCAGCAGGCGCAAGCTTTAAGCCTGATAGCCTATGTACAAAGCGACCGTCATGATGATCCAGATTATGTAGTCAGGCTCAAGCGAGCGCTGGCTGAGCAGCTACCTGATTACATGGTCCCGGCGCAGATTGTGGCACTGGCACAGTTGCCCATCAATGCCAGCGGCAAGCTGGAGCGCCAGCAACTACCAAAAGTAACATCCGCGCAGGCCCCGTCAGTCAGCACAGCTGCCAATCAGACCGAGCAGGCACTGGAAGCGGTCTGGGCGAAGCATCTGGCGATGAGTCAGGTTGATCGCAATGCGAACTTCTTCGATTTAGGGGGGCATTCGTTACTGCTGATGGCGGTCTTCGACGATTTGAAGCCACAGTTTGCTCAGTTACAACTGACCGACTTATTTGCCTATCCCAGCATTGCGAGCCTGGCAGCATATCTGGACCAGTCACAAACAACACAGTCACAAACAAACAGCGCCCCGAGTGGCGCCCGGCAGCGTCGCGGCATGGGCGCCGTCGCTGCCCGCAAACGTAAAGTAAGAGAATCATAATCATGTCAGAACAGCATTATAGTGAACTGGATATTGCCATCGTCGGGATGGCCGGGCGTTTCCCTGATGCGGATAACGTCGATGCCTTGTGGCAAAATATTCGTGCCGGCCGTTGCGCAGTCCAAAGTTACGACGACGAGGCGCTGCGTCGTGCCAGCGTGAGTGAGTCTGACCTGAGCGACCCGGATTATGTGAAACGCGGCATTCCGTTTGACGGGCTGGCACAGTTTGATGCCGAGTTTTTTGGCTACACGCCAAAAGAAGCCGAACAGCTGGACCCACAGCAGCGTCACTTTTTGCAAACTTGCTGGCATGCCATGGCGCATGCCGGACTGGCACAGGGTGAGCTGACCGGCGTCTATGCCGGATGTGGTGTCCCTGCCTACCTGATGCAAAATCTGCTGCAAGGACAGTCACGTGATATCACCAGCCTGCTGGCGCTCACTAATGGTAACGACAAAGATTCACTGGCTACGCGGGTGAGCTACGAGCTAGATCTCAAAGGTCCGGCTGTCACCGTTCAGACTGCTTGCTCAACCTCACTGGTTGCGGTGCATATGGCGTGTCGTGCGTTACAAAACTTTGAGTGCGACTCAGCCCTGGCAGGCGGCGTGTGGCTCAATCTGACTCAGGATCAGGGGTATCATGCCCCGGCTGGTGGTAGCTTGTCGCCATCTGGTCAGTTGAGTGCTTTTGGTGAGCAGGCAGATGGTATTCTGATCGGCAGTGGTAGTGCCGCGGTGGTATTAAAGCGCCTGGCAGAAGCGCAGGAAGATGGCGATCACATTCTGGCAGTGATCAAAGGCTCAGCCATCAACAATGATGGCCGAGATAAGGTCGGTTATACGGCACCGAGCGTGAATGGTCAGGCCAACGCCATTATGGCTGCACTGGAGTTTGCAGACATTGACCCGCAAAGTGTGGGGTATATTGAAGCCCATGGCACCGGTACTGAACTGGGCGACCCAATCGAAATTGCTGCGCTGAGTCAGGCTTATGCCGGTGATGCAAAGCAATATTGTGCAATTGGTTCTGCTAAAACCAATCTTGGCCACTTGGATGCCGCGGCTGGGGTAACGGGTCTTATTAAGGCCGTTCAGGCGCTACGTCACCAGGAATTGCCGCCCAGTCTGCACAGTCAGCCTTTGAACAGCAAAATTGATTTTGCCAATAGTCCCTTCTACGTCAATACCGAGCTAAAACCCTGGCACAGTGAAGGCGTTCGTCGTGCGGCAGTAAGCTCCCTAGGCATGGGGGGCACCAACGCCCATGTGATCCTGGAAGAATACAATCAGCCAGATACCGAGCACAGCGCGGACTCGGCATGGCAAGTCCTGCCTATCAGTGCCAGCAGTCAAAGTGCTTTGGTTCGTCAGACTCAGGCGCTGGCCGATACATTGCAACGCTCACCAGAGCAGTTTGCACAGTTGGCCGCACTGTTACAGCATAAACGCAGTGCGCTGGCGGTGCGTTATGCCTGTGTGGCAGAAAATGCCGAGCAAGCCATCGCACAGTTACTGCGTGAGCCGCAGGGCGATAAAGCAACAGCGCCTCGGGTGGCACTGATGTTCTCGGGGCAGGGGTCTCAGTATGTCACCATGGCACAGCCGTTACTGCGCGAAGTGCCGGCATTTAAGGCCGCCTTTGATGAGGTAATGAGCTATTTCCCTGACACGTTGCAGCAAGAGCTACACAGTGTCTTTTCACCTGCAGACAGCGAGATCCTGACGGCTAACCAGTTACTGAATCAGACTCGCATTACTCAACCTGCTTTATTTGTCGTGGCTTATGCTATGGCGAAATGCTATGAGGCCCATGGTGTGGTGATCAGTGCCATGCTGGGTCATAGCATTGGCGAATATGCGGCAGCTTGTCTGGCTGGAGTAATGACGCTGGAGGTTGCAACCAAACTGGTGGCAGCTCGTGGCGAAGTATTGCAAAACATGGCGCCGGGCACCATGCTTTCGGTGATGGCCAATGGCGATGCCATTGCTCCTTACCTCAATGATGCGTTGGACATTGCGGCACTGAACAGCCCGACTAATACTGTGATTGCTGGTACGCGGGAAGCGATTAAGGCTTTACAGAGTGAGTTAAAAGCCGCCGATATTGCCGCGACGCGTCTGCATGTGTCACATGCTTTCCACAGTCATCTGACCGAATCAGTCTTGCCTGACTTTGCCAGTACGCTGGAACAAGTACTGAGTGCATCGCCGCTTCAGACGCCAAATGTCCCGTTTGTGTCTAACGTCAGTGGTACCTGGATCACAGCAGAGCAGGCCTGCTCTGCTCAATACTGGCTCGACCATATTCGTCAGCCGGTGAACTTTGTGGCTGGCGTAAAGGTGCTTGCAGAAAACGCGGATGTCTTGATTGAAGCCGGACCGGGCGACACTTTACAAAAACTGGCCAAGCAATCAGTGAGTGAAGAGAAGGTTGTATTGCACTCCGTGTCTCATGCACGCGACCTCAAGGCCCCGTTGCCACCATTTGGCAAAACTTTGGCTAAGCTATGGCAGTTGGGCTGTGCGGTTGATTTTGCTCAGTTAACAGTACGTCCACATGGCCAGTTAAATCTGTTGCCGGAATATGTGTTTGCCGACACAGAGTATTGGGTTGAACCCAGTGTAACCGCCTCGGCGGTCCCGGTTGCGAGCACTAGCGCAGGTCAGCAAGGTGCGCAGTTGTATGTCCCACAATGGCAGCAATGTGTTGCGCCTCAAGCCGTTGCGTCCTTGACCGGCAAGCGGGTGCTGTTGCTGGCAGCGGATATCCCTTTGGTATCACAGCTGAGTGCGGCATTGACGCAGGCAGGTGCTGAGTTGACACAGGTCTGGCAGGGAGACACCTTTTCAGCCATAGAAGAGAAGACTTATCGCCTGAACTTGCAAGATGGCGCGCAATTGAGTGAACTGAGCCAGGCCGTGGGTGATTTTGATCAGGTGGTAGACACCCGCTTTATGTTACCTCAGTCGTCCGGTACTTTGGCTTACAACACGTTGTTGCCTGTGGTGCAGTGGTTGATGTCGCTTGGCGGACGTCCGCTGAGTATCGTCGCGACTGAGCTATTTAATGTGTTGGGTGATGACACGGTCAGTGCAGAAAAGGCCTCAATGTTAGGGCTCACGCGGGTTGCACCTTTGGAGCTAGCCTCACAAACCTGTCAGGTATTGGCACTGACACAGGAGATGGCAAACAACCCGAGCAATAAATTAACCGGCCGTCTGGTGGCCGATCTGGTCCATGGTGACGAGGAAATCGCTTATCGGGGCACACATCGTTTTGCTTTGACGCAAACTGAGGTGAGCGCGCAAAGCGTGGCTGGTTCTGTACCTGGGGTAACCTTAATCACAGGTGGTCTGGGTGGCATCGGTCTGGCGCTGGCGAAGCACCTGGCCGGACAGGGCCATACCTTGGTGCTGCAAACGCGTCAGCAAATGGCTGAGCCTGCACAGTGGGCACAGTTGAGCGAAGATGAGCAGCAGCCACAGAAACTGCGTGAGCGTTATCAGCAACTGCATGCGTTGCAGCAAAGTGGTGCCAGGCTTACCGTGATCAGCGCCGACGTAACGGATATGGCGCAGATGCAAGCGGCGCTTACTCAAGCGCAGTCTGAAGTGGGCACCGTCACTCAGGTGATCCATGCTGCGGGTCTGCCCGGCGGTGGCTTGCTCACGGAGATCTCTGCGGCGCAGGCACAGCAAAGTGCCGCGGCCAAAGTGCAGGGCACACAAACGCTATTGCAGCTGTTTGCCGATACGCCGTTGACGCGCATGGTGCTGTGCTCCTGTCTGGCCTCAATCGTGGGTGCATTTGCGCAAAGTGATTACTGTGGCGCTAATAGTTATCTGGATGCAGTCGCACAACAAGACCACCCATTTACCGTGCAGGTACTCAACTGGGATGCCTGGCTGAACACGGGGATGACGGCCAATATTACGCTGGCAGATGGACTGGGACTAAGCCACAGTGAGGCATGTCAGTTGTTTGATGCCGCACTAAGCTTGGATCTGGCTCAGGTTTACTGTACCAGTACCGAATGGTCGCAATTGTGTGCAGCTACTCGGGCGACGGAGCAGGCGCTGCTGGCACGACTGAACAAACCCAAAGGTCATGCTCGTCCTGAGCTGGCGGTGGAATACGAAGCACCAGAAAGTGAGCTGGAACACAAACTGGTGGCCTTGTGGGCCGAATATCTGGGCTTTGAACAGATCGGTATTTTCGACAGCATGCTGGAGCTGGGCGGCGATTCGCTGGTGGCGATCCAGATGCTGGCCAAGGCCAAGCAAATGTTTACGGTTGAGCTGGAGCCGGCCGCTTTCTTTGAAGATCCGACCATAGATAACCTGGCCTTTATGATTGAAGAGCAGCTGGTTGCTCAGTTGCAGACACACTAACTTCCCCCTGCGGCCTCACCTTGAGGCCGCACTCTTATCCAGGCTGATCTGTTCTCTTTGCATTTTTTAATGAATTACTTGGTCGCAAGGCTTGCGATCTTTTTTGTGATATTATAACATTTCTGTATTGTTATAATATAACGTTGAGATGTAAGGTAGTATTCATGATTTTCAGAGCAAAGGTCCTGGCAGCGGCAGTATCAGCCGTGTTGTTGTCCGCATGTGGTGGTACAGAGCACAATGTAACACGCACAGCACAGCCAGCCGTCGCTGAGGAAGCAAAGGCGACTGAGTCTGAAAAAGAAGCTGATCATGACGAGCATGACCACGATGAGGGCGTGACCGATGTTGCTGGTCGTCTGGTGGTTAGCACTGCTGACAGTAATGTATTGCATGTTTACTCAACCTCAGATCAGGCGTTGATTGAATCTATTGGCCTGACGCATATACCTGATTACTTATATGGTTCGGAGAATCATCGGTATGCGATTTCTGTACAACGTACGGATGGCATGGTGGAGTTCTTAGATGGCGGTTTATACCAGGAAGCGCATGACGATCATTTCCATGCCCATCAGGACGCACCGGCAGCGGTATCCTTCCATCTGGAATCGGTGAAACCGACTCATGTCACGGTCAATGAAGGCGGTATCGCGGTCTTCTCTGATGGCGATGAGGCAAGTCAGCAAAGCGCTTCCGTGGCGGTCTTTAATGAGTCGCACATCAGCGGACAGAACACAGAAGTTACGGTGCTGGAGTACAGTACTCATATGCATGGCGCAGCCCAGGCACGCGGTGAGCACCTGATCAGCACATTGCGCGACAGCAGCAGTGAGTCAACACTGCCTTCGCAAATAGGCTTGTTCCATGCGCATGGCGACCATTTTGATAGTGAAAAAGTTTTTGATGTAAGCTGTCCCGGATTGCACGGCAGTGCACAAAATGAAGAAACAATCGTCTTTGGTTGTACTGATGGTGTGGTCCTGATCACCCAAGGAGGCCAGGCCTTCGGTGCAACCAAAATCGCAAACCCTGAGAGCTTTGTTGAAGGCCTGCGTGTTGGTGCTTTGAAAGGTCATCATCACAGTGACCAGTATATTGCGAAAGTGGCTGACCAGTTGTTTATGCTGGACACGCATGACGCTGAGTTAGAAGCGCTGGAGTGGCAAGTAACCAATGATCATAGCATCAGCGATTATGGGTTCAGTGCCAGTGGTGAGCACATTATTGTCATGGATAGCGCAGGTAAGCTGAATGTCTTTGCAGCGCACGAACATGATGGTGAACATCACTGGGAAGCCGAACATGAAGTGATGATTAGTGAGACCGCATTGGCCACCGGACAAAGCTTCTCATTGGCATTTTCTCAGGCTGAAGAGGCGGTATTTGTCAGCGATTCGGCGAATAAACTGATTAAGAAATTCGATTTGGAAGCCGGTGAATGGTCACAGACCTTTGAGCTGGATATTGTTCCAAGCAGGCTAGTGTGGCTGGGGATCGCTAAAAGTGAAGCGGCGCACGACGAGCATAAACACTAATACCAATTTGCTTAATTAAGTGTTCAATCTTGAGGCGAGAAAATATCGTCGATAACAAGGCAAAAATTTTGCTATTTAGTTGTTCTAAATTAGAAATTTTTAACACCGTTAGCGTCATATTTGCTCCTTCAAATTGAACAGGTATTAAGTGAAATTGGTATATTTTGCCATAACCTTTTTTGTAGTGTTAGTAAGCCATCTCGGGTCAAACCAGGTGGCTTTTTTCTTGCCCGTAGATTGGCACTGGGACCGATTTGTGAGACGCTGCCTGCTCTAAACGAATAGTAAACAGGACATATCATGCAGATCCGCACCGCAACCCCAGAAGACCTGCCAACTTTAAGCCAATTAGAGCAAGCCGTGATTGCCGCCGAGCGACCTTTTAATAACGCCATTAAAGCAAAGGGCGCCTATTATTATGACTTGCCAGCGCTACTTGCCTGTCCTGACAGTTTGTTGGTTGTCGGTGAACAAGATAGTAAGATTGTGGCCACAGGGTATGTGCAACACCGACAGTCGAAAGCTCAGCTGGCGCATGAGCGCCATGGTTATCTGGGCTTTATGTATGTCGATCCCGATTATCGCGGTCAGGGGCTTAACCAGGCGATCATGACACATCTGATGAACTGGAGTAAGCAGCAGGAGATCCGCGACTTTTATCTGGATGTTTACAGTGATAATCAGGGCGCGATACGGGCCTATGAAAAAGCGGGGTTCAGGCCTTGCTTGCTGGAGATGAAAGTGCACCTGAGCGAGGGATAGGGAAAGTTATTTCCCAGTTTGTGACAGTTACATTATCTTTTTGATAATAATTATTATTTTTACTAAATTTGCTGATTTTTGCTTCGTCTGGTTGTCGGAAATACAACTAGGATGAAATAATGAACAAACTCAAATACAGCATTCTGCCGCTCGCCCTTGCCGTTTCACAAGCCGTTGTGGCCGACGATGACGCTGAAGTCAAATCGATTGAACAGATCGTGGTCTATGGTGAGAATAGTCGCAATTCACTAAAAGATACCACTTCTTCCATCGCGGTGATCGATGAAGAGCAGCTGAAAAGTGGTCAGGTTAATTCTTACCTGGATGCTTTGCAGGGTATTGCAAATGTGGTCGTGACAGGTGGCTTACCAGCCATTCGGGGTCAGCAAGGCCAGGGTGTATCGCAAGGGTTTGGGTCATTTTCATCGGGCGCAAAGCCACGTATTTCTATTATGCGCGATGGCGTTGCAGAGCCGTATGTTGCAAAAGTCAGCGGCGATCTGGGTTTGTGGGATGTGGAGCAGATCGAAGTGTTACGTGGTCCACAGTCTTCTAACAGTGGTCGTAACAGCAGTGGGGGTGTGGTCTATATCAAAACCAAAGAGCCTTCACTGACCGATATCGAAGCGGGTGTGCGAGTAGGTTATTCCGATCTGAACGAGCAAAGTGAGCTGGCAGGTGTGGTATCTATCCCACTGCTGGAAGATCAGCTTGGCGTGCGTGCCAGTGTACAGCGCGTTGTAGGCGATCTGCATCATACTTTCCAATACGATCAGGGCTACCCATTTGATCCAAATGCTTATGACAGTACCCGTGCAGATATTAAAGTGAAGTGGCAGCCGGCTGGCATACAGGGCCTGGACATGTTACTGCATTATGTGGACAGCGAAGACACAGGTGAGCGCGACTGGACCGTTGAAGGGCCTGAAATTGCACCGATTTCAGACTGGGTGGTCGGTTACGAACGGGTTCGTAACCCGGCAACCGGCCTGTTCGTTGCGCTGGGGTCTGGTGCCAGAGACAAAACGTCGGATTATAAGCGTTGGTCATTGCGTACCCGATATGAGATCAACAGTCAGTTTGACTTTGAACTGATGGTATCAGATACCGATTACAGTTATATCTTTGAGCAATATCCCACCTATTGGTTTGTGCGTATGGAAGAAGAAGGGCGCACTTATGATGCTAAGATTTCTTATGACGGTGATGCGGGCATCAGCGGCTACCTTGGCTACTATCACAACGAGCGCGATCAAGCATTTTTCCGTGAAAGCTGGTATCAGGGCACGGACGACAGCAGCTCAAAGGCCATTTATGGTGAGCTGACCTTCGCATTAACTGACACCACGCGTTTGGTTACCGGTGGTCGTGTTACCGACGAATCACAATTTCGGATCTTTGATGGTTTTGGTTTAGGGCCTCAGGGTCTGCGTTTTGACATTGATGTTGATAACCGCATTTACTTACCTAAGTTGGCAGTGTTGCACGACCTGGGCGAGACCACCACACTGAGCGCCAGCTTCAGAAAGGGCTATACCTCTGGTGGCGGTGATTTCCACTGGTTTACCCGCACCAATTACACCTTTGAGCCGGAATACGTCGATACGTTTGAGTTGGGCGCACGTGCCACGCTGTTGGACGGCGAACTGTCGGTATCAGCGAACCTGTTCTATAACGATTACTCTAATTACCAGCTGCTAGGCCGTGGTCCAAGTGGTGATGCGCGAGACAGTAAAGTGCTGAATCTGGCACAGGTTGAAAGTTATGGTTTGGAAACCGAAGCGCGCCTGGCAGTAACCGAGGATCTGACCTTATCTGCTAGCCTGGGGTTGCTGGACAGCAACATCGACGAAGCCAATGCGCAAAACCGAGATTCCGAAGGCCTGGACTTGCCTATGGCGGCAGACGTCACTCTGGGGGTTGGTGCTGAGTACTGGCTGACTGAGCAGCTACAACTGACTGCTCGTAGTAACTATGTTGGCGAGTATTACAGTAAGCTGGGTGGTAAGGATATTCACTTAGCTGGTGATTATACCGAGGTTAACTTCTCTGTAGCGTACGTGACTGAGCAATGGCGCATTAATGCCTACGTGAACAACGCCTTTGATAATGAGAGCCTGCTACGTGGTGAGCGTCATGACGGCATGACTGAGCAATATAAACACCTTGCAGGTGAATTCCGTTACGCGCGTTTAAGCGACCCAAGAACGGTAGGGATCTCCTTTAGCTATACGCTGTAATCCCTGTGCTGCCCGGGCTGGAATAACAGCCGCCCGGGCCTATCAGTGTGGCACTTTCCCTTCCTTCGCCACGCTGGAAAAATTTCCCCTTCAAGGTGGATTTTTGCCACCGCCATTCGTCTTGCAGTCATATTTTAGAATCCCAATTTAGCTGACTGCAGTGGAGCCAGAATGTCACAGCAAAGACGTACCAGAAGAAATCGCGCCATTTCGTCCCTCTCTAGTGAAGATCAACAACGCCTGCAGGCCCGTATTTCTGAGGCCTCGGAAACGACCGGCCAACTGACGGTGAGTGTAGCCCCCGGTGAGCAGGTGCCGCTGACTGCCGCACAGCAGATTTTGTGGTATGCCTGGAAAATGGACCCGGCAGATGCGTCTTACAACCTGGCTGGCGCTTTACATTTTGATGGCCAGTTGCAGCCATCACGCGTGAAACAGGCATTCGATGTGCTGCTGGCTAAACATTCTGGTTTACGTATTCGATTTGTTGAAGCCGCTGAGCAGGTCTATCAGATTGATGGTCAATATCAGCAACTGGACGTGACTGAACTGACGGTGCACGACGAACAGCCGGACGATCCGATCCGTGCCTTTGTGGAGCAGCCGTTCGATTTATGCCAGGCGCCTTTGCTGCGCATTGCGATTGCCACACGGGGCACGCAAACCAGCCTCATCGTGACTATGCATCACATCATTACCGATGGCACCTCGATGCAGCAATTGCTGGATGAGTTTGTTGCGCTGTATGGTGCACAAGGCACAGCCGATCGGACTCCGGTACCGGGCTTTTTAGAATTTGCTAAATGGGAGCAACAGCAGGAACGCTCCGAGTTATTTGCCACACAACTGGCAAACTGGTTGCCACACTTAGTGGAGACCGATGACACCCTTAGACTGCCGGCCCGCGACCACCAGCGCCATGACCTGAATTATCAGGTTGGCTTTGAAACCCACCCGGTGCCAGGGGCGTTGTGGCAAAAGATCAGCGCAATGGCAACGCAATATCAAATTACCCCATATCTGATTCTACTGACGGCATGGCAAACCTTACTGGCCCGGCTCAGTGGTGGGCAGCATATTCGGGTGGGTGTACCTATAGCTAATCGTCACCGCAGTGAAACGCAAAACGTGGTGGGCTATTTTGTTAATACTCAGGTGATGCCAATCCTGGTGGGTGACAGCGACAGTTTTCAACAACTACTGGAAAAGAATACCGCAATGAGCCGGGTGGCGCAGAGTAACCAGGACTTACCAATCGACAAGCTGGTTGAAGCGATAAAGCCAGCGCGACAGCGCGGTGTGCATCCGGTTTTCCAGGTGATGTTTAACTACCTGCGCCGTGACAAGCGTAATTTTAGCCAGCTTGAGTCACTGACCCTGTCTGGCACGCAAATGTACCGCTTTGGTATGCCGTTTGACTTGCAACTGGATGTGATTGAAGACATCACTGATGGCACCACCCTGAACCTGGTGTTTGCCAGTGAGTTGTATGATGCGGATTTTGCGGTGCAATGTCTGACACAGCTAGTCTCTTTGCTGGATACGTGCCTGAGTGACCCAGATCAGCCTGTCAATAATGTCTCCTTGTTGCAAAGCGCACAAACTCAGGCCTTGCTGGACACTGGCACGGGCACCCCGGCGTTTGACTATCAGCGTCCAATCACGACACTGATCAGTGAACAAAGTGTGCGTACGCCCGAGGCGGTGGCGCTGCGCTTTGCCCAGCAGAGCATGACTTATGCTGAGCTGGAGCAGGCCTCTAACCAACTGGCGCACTGCCTGAATGCCCGGGGCATTGGTGCAGAAGACAAAGTGGCGCTGGTGTTTGAACGTAGCCTGGAAATGGTGATAAGCATTCTGGCAGTGGTGAAGGCCGGTGCGGCCTATGTACCGCTGGAGCCGTCACTGCCCTTGGATCGCATTGCTTATATCGCCAGCAACAGTGGTTTATCGCTGTTCTTAGGCGATGACTCTCTGACGCGCCTGGATAGCCTGAGTGATTTGGCTGAGCGCATCACCTATCAAAGTTTGTCATTGGCAGACTATCCCTCGCAGTTACCTGCGCACGAAATCCCGGCAACTCAGCTGGCCTATGTGATTTACACCTCAGGTTCGACTGGTAAGCCCAAAGGCGTGGGTAATCAGCACAGCGCGATTTACAACCGTATCGCCTGGCAGCAGTCGGCCTATCCGATAGGTGCAGACGACAAAGTACTACAAAAAACCCCCTTCGGGTTTGACGTGTCGGTGTGGGAGTTCTTCTGGCCGTTAATGTACGGTGCGGAGCTGGTGATTGCCGAGCCGGGCGCGCACAAAGACAGCACCCAGCTGCTCGACACCATTAATCATTTTGGCGTCACCACCTTGCACTTTGTACCCTCGATGTTGCAGGCGTTTATTGGCCATGAGTTGGTGCATACCGCG
>NZ_JAKRFU010000038.1:0-43521 GCF_022347845.1 Pseudoalteromonas sp. McH1-42
GATTAGCGCACAGTGTAAGTCCAGCTAAAACTGCTCATTTCACCTTGCGCAAAGGCCACGCTAAAGCACGACTTTGCACGACACATCCATGAAAAGCGCCAAGTGAGCGGGGACGCCGAGTCTGCGACGATTAACGTACGAGTGGCAATACGTCCCTGTAGGGGGCTCCCGGCTTTTCATCCATGAAAAGCGTTCGCAGCGCTGCGATGATTCTTAATCATCGGTCGCTGCTCACCCAATCAAGTTGCATGTCCCATTGGTGTTGGTTTTCTGCTTTTAGCGGAGCCTGGGAGTCGTCTACTTGTTGCAGTACGTTACTTGCTTCTACCAGCGTTGCGTCGCGGCCGAACAGGTAGCTTTGCTCTTCCACTATGGTTCTGTATGCTTTATTCAGTGCCAGTGCGCGCTCTTTTGACGGGGTGATCAACTCGTACAGGTTATCTGCCGACTCCACTTTTTCTTTGTCGACCGTGCCATCTGCTTTGAACCACTTTTGCAGCATTTCGCGGTTCTGGCGGAATTCGTCGCCACCACCGACCCGGTTCATGTATGTCAGGAACTCGCCGAGTGTTTCGCCTTTGTTGGGGACATCTTTCATTTCTTTAAGGTTGATATAGCCCCAGCCGCGTGCGCCTTCTACTTTGCGGGCAAACGAGAAGGTCTGATCATAGGTTGAGCCGATGGTTTTGTGACAACCGTTACAAAATGCCAGCTCCTGCTTATGCTGTGGTCTCAGGTTACCTTGTTTGTCCTCAATATAACCATTGATGGTCCAGCCAAAGGTGTTGTTGATACCCTGATCGCCCAGATACAGAGTTTGCGGCAGATTTTCGAATTCTTTCTCTTTTTCTTCACGGTGATATGAAGAATTCAGTGACTGGCGAGTCTTAAACCTGTGCTTTTTCATGTAGCGTACTTCTTTCATACGCGGCGCGTTGTAAATACCACCATTTTCGTCTACACCAATGTAACGTACGGTATGCAGGAACTCAGTTTCCTGGGGGTACAGCATATGCGCCAGTGCATCTGTGGCATCACCCACATAATGTGACTGCCTAGTTATCTCGCTGATTTTGGTAAGCTGATTATCGCCATTTAAATCCTGGCCAATGCGTTGTTCTGAGATTGTGGGTGTTGAGATCTTATCTAAGCCTTTTAATGCCAGTTCAACCAGACTCAGGTTTGCCAGGTACACGTCCTGATTGTACACGCCGCCTTTTGAGCGAAACGCTTCGGGCAAACGGATCATCACATCACCCGTGGAGCCGTTGGTGGGCCAAAACGTCGACGGGAAGGGCTTGTAGTTAAACGCCACCCAGCCGCTGCCATCTCTGGCAAAGCCCATCTCATCAAAGGCTTTTTCCGGATAGGCCAGATTTTCCAGCGGAGTTATTTCACCGCGCCATTGCTTGTCTTGTTTCAGCTTTTCGATAAACGGGGTGTAATTATCCTGATTGATCCACGCCATGATCTCTTTATCTGGCACACCTGCGATCAAATCTGTCCGGTCAACAAAGAGGTTTTTCCAGTGGTTTTTCAGGCCCAAGTCAGAGAATTCATACACGCCCTGCAAATGCCCATCGCGCATCGCGTTGGGTCTTTCTGGCTCTTGCTGATAAGACTGATGGCAGGCATAACACGGATTATTTACACCATCGGTTTTAGTGTAACACTGAGGTGGGATCACCGACTCGGGGTTATAGACCTCATCGTGTTCCATGTAAGCGGTTGCCGGAATATCATCACCCGGTTTGTACGGTGCAGCTTTATGCGCTGACTGCGAGGCTATCAGTTCGGCAGCTTGAGTATGATGTTGTGATTCTTCGCAGCCGGTCAATGCCAGGCCAGTGAGTACCGCCAGGCCGATTACTTGGTATTTCATTTTTATGACGCCCATTTTTGGATAAAAAAATGCGGTGCCACGAACGGGCACCGCGAGTCTTACAATTACTTAGAGTTAGGATCGTACAACCACAGGGTGTTGTTTTCCTGGATACCGTCTTCACCAATGATGATGCGGCCGTCCTGCATAACAATCACGTTATCAGGCTGAGATAGCTGATTGACATCACACTCTTGTGCACCAGTCAGGCTAGAGCGGTGCGTACCACCCATAACAACAGGCTCAATACGAGTCAGGTTGTAGTTGTTATCGATGTGGGCACGGTAAACACCACCACAATCTTTAACACGCGCAGACAGTTGAATATCACCTTCCGGATCAGTCATCGTGTTATCAATGTCTGCAACGCCGATATACATGTATGCCTGTTCAACCACTTCGCCAGGAACCATGTCCTGACCAGTTACGGCTTCTACTACGCGATCGTAGTTGATGCTGATCCCTTCCAGCTTACGCCATTCTGCCGTTGCGCCTAATTGTCTTGCCGCCTGACGAGACTCCAGGAATGCTGAACGGTTATCCATTGGCTTGCCCGCCGTAACCAGACCACCACCTTGCGCCAGTGTTGGGTAAGTTTCTGCACCATCTGCCCATGCTTTTACGTCAGCCACAGAAAGATAGCTTGTCTGGCCTTCAACGAAGTCTTCAGTGTCGATCTCATCGTACTCAGCAATCCAGGCTTCAATTTCGGCATTGGTGCCAGATGCAATTTCAACCCACTCAACATCAAAACCAGTCACAGCCGGATCGTTCAGGCCCTTGTCCTGAGTCAACTTCGCACCATAAAGCGTACCTGAGCTCAGGTCTTTAGGTTGATCTGCAACGAACTTAAACAGTACACCGCCGGTATCATCCTGAGAAGAGTACACTGTGCGTTCATCAGGCATAACTAAGGAGTTTTCATGCTCGTAACGACCAATGGTGAAATGCTTCACAACATCTGGTGTATCAGAAAGCGGATTTTGCACTTCAGCAATATAACCGTAGCGGTAAGGGTTAGGGAATTCAGGCGTAACCAACTCTTTCATTCTGTCTATACGCGTGAAGGCCGGGTCATTCCACTCAGCATGTTGAGTAGTGTCGACGTCAGATCTTACAATCCACTCTTCAGACGTTAGCGGTGTGCCCCATGGAGATACTGAGCCAAAACAGTTTGCCGCGGTGCCTTTGACTCCATCAAAGTCGAGCATCATGGCTTCTTCAATGTTCCATGTACCTGCGTCGCTCTTGCTCATTTTAAGACGGCTCATGCCACCTGGGTATGATTCCCAGTTAGTAAACAGGTAACCTGTATTTTCTTCGTCAGCACTTGGAATAAAACCATTGAAGTCCGGGTTATCATTTTCAATGATCTTGTCACCAGAAGTGATACCGTAGTGCACACCTAAGCCACCGGCCAAGCCTTTTTCGCCCAGGTCGGCATACACATCACCGGTCTGACCCAGGATCTGATATTGACCAATCGCAGTCACAACCGTTTGCATCTCAAACTCTGTCGCTGGAACAGGTGAGCTCACAATATTACGTGGTAACTCGTTGAAATTAACACCCGTTAATACACCCACAGTACCACCGTTGTAAGGGCGTTCGTTTCCATCTTCCAATGTATTCGCATCGCTTGGGTGCTGAACATTGAAGAACAAATCACCTTGCTCAGTCAGGAACAAACCTGTGACTTCAGCACCTGCTGGCACAGTGGCGATACGGATTAGGCCTGAACCACCGTTTTGACCATCTTTGCCTGCAACACCATCAGTGCCGTTCGTGCCATTAGTACCGTTAGTGCCTTGCTCTCCCTGAACACCTTGCTCACCCTGAACACCTTGCTCGCCCTGAGGGCCTTGTTTACCATCATCACCATCACAGGCGGTCAATGCCACTGTGACGGCAGCGGCGATCAACGAATATGCTATGCGCTTCATTAGTTACTCCGAGTTAGTTGCTACGATTGCTACAGTTATTGTTATAAAGCGCACAATAGGTTGGAGTGAACCGGTTACAGATACATTGCTTAAATATTAAGGTTTTCAGTCATTTATAAGTCAATCAAAAGACACAAGGAATAAATTATTGCTATCCCTTGATGTAAAGGGGGTTTACACAGGATTGAATAACAAAAACAGGTATAATGCGTTTAGCATTTGCATACACCTTTTTTAGAGATCATGAATTTACCAACTTACGGATTTGGCGCAGAGCAAGGTTTGCTGGCCATTTATGTCGAGCACCCACCAAAACTTTCAGAATTTCAAAAGTTAAATAAAGTCATAGCCTTACAGACTGGAGAAATTGATTACATCAACCAGCAATGTGGTAATGGTTGGCGCAAGGTGTTTAATGTGTATGCCAAATTTATAGCAGAACTCAGTCACCCAGATCACGATTTTACTAACCAGCCAGAACATTACTCAAGCTGGCAAAAATACCGGGATAAGCGACTGTTACAGCAGGGATGTCAGGAGGCTTTGCTGTTTTCTGCGCCAGATCTGGCAGCAAATCGCTATGACTGGCACATCATAGCGGGCCGCACCTATGCAAAGACATTGCTCCGGGATCATATTTTTACTAACTCTTTGCACTGGCTGGATGAGGAGTTTGCCATTGATCCCGTCAATAAGTTGCTGATCTGCCCGTATTTGGATTATCGCCAGCTTAGTAATATTAAGATCTCAAAATTAGTTGAGTTGCTCAATACAGGCCATGCCTGACTTATTGCCTGACGCAAGTTAAGCCACTGAATCCAAGGGCTTTAAAGAACATGTGCGCGGACGAAAAGCCACTTTCATCCAACAGCTCTGCCAGCCGGATCCGGTCGAGTGGGTAAAATTCGTGCTCCAGATTGTAGCGCATACGTTCTTCACCAACCGCAGTCAGCCCCATAGCGCGGCAATGCTTAAGCTGAGACTCGCGCTCAAACTGGGTTTCGGGCTTCATCAAGTCTGCCAGTAGCAGCTGTTCACCAGGTTTGAGATTGCTATGAATTGACGCCAATAGTGCCAGCTTAGCGCCATTATCCGGCACAAAATGCATCACCAGCAGACACAGTGCAACATCAGCCTGATACTGTCCGGGCTCCAATGGTCCCGAATGTATGGTCACGCGCTCCGAGAGCCCGGAGTTAGTAAAATTTTGATCTGCGATGGCCAACATGTCGTCAGAGACATCTTGTACGATGAAAGTCCAGTGTGGATTGCTATGGGCCAGCTGTAATACTTCTTTGCCCGTACCAGCTCCCACGATCAAAATTTGCGCTTCCTGAGGGAGCACAGTCTGTAATTGTGCCTGCACCAATTCATGAAGCAGCTGATAACCGGGCACCAGGCGCTCAATACGGCTGTCGTAATGGGTTGCTTCATCCTGTGTAAAACTGGGCATGGTATGTCCTTATCGTTCACTGATGGTGACCGACGAATACCCGCCAGCCTGTTTCTGTACTTTAATTTGTGTAGCGACTCGCTCCGTCATTTCGGCCACATGAGAAATCACGCCTACTTTGCGCCCTTGTGACTGCAATGCATCGAGCGCGTCCAGTGCCACGCTGAGCGTTTGTGGATCCAAAGTGCCGAATCCTTCGTCGATAAACAACGAATTGATTTGCACCTGATTTGAAGACAGAGACGCCAAACCCAATGCCAGCGCCAGGGAAACCAGGAAGGACTCACCACCGGACAAAGTGTTTACACTGCGCTGTTCATCGGCCATATCACGGTCAATAATGGCGATCTCCAGCGACTGGCCGATGACGGTTAATCGGTAACGGTGACTCAGACTAGCGAGGTGATGATTGGCATATTGCAACAATATCCTGAGCGTTTGTGTTTGAGCCAGGTTACGCATGGTTTTACCCGTGGCATCACCCAACAAGCGATTTAACAGATGCCAGTGTTCGTATTCGGCCTGCTGTGCCTGAAGTGCCTCGTATTGCTCGGCCAGATAAGCCTGGTTGTCTTCATGCTGTTTCAGTACTGCATTTACACTGATCAACTGCGCCTGATTGGCATCACGCGCTTGTTGCAACTGAACCAGTCGCTCACTAAGCTGTGCCTTGGCTCGCTCGGTCACAGGCTTAGCGCGCAAAGATGCCAGCTCTTCTTGCAAGTGAGCGTGCTTGTTCTGCGCACTGTGTAATGCTTTGCTCACAGCCTCATATTCGGCCAACAAGGCTTGCCACTGCAACTTATCCCATTGTAACAGCGCCTCAACATCCGCTTCTGTGAGCGTGTCGAACTGAGTTTGCAGTTCCGCCAGCCAACTCTGGTAACGGCTCTGAACTTTTGCCAGCGACTCTTCTAGTTGCTGTTGTGATTGCTGCTTATGTGCCAGCGTCAGTGCCTGTGATTCCTGCGCCTGACGCAGATCTGAGACTCGTTGTGTTGCCTGAGCCAGCAAACTCTCAGCTTGCTGTTGTTCATCCAGTAAAGACTGATGCCAGTTGTCTGCACTGATCTCAAGTGGCTGGATCGCTGTTCGTTCACGGGTCAGTACTTCCCCTTTTTCAGCCAGAGCGTGGCGGGCTTGCGCCGTTTTATTAAGCTGTGCCTGTTTATCCTGACTTTGCTGACGTAGCAGTTTAGCCTGCTGTTCACCTTCATCAATCTTTTGCTGTAATTCACTGAGCTGTCGCAGTTGCAGCTGCCTGACATGCACTTGCTCGCCCAATTTAGTGATAGCTTGATCCGGTGATTGCTCAAACACCTGCCACCATGCAGAGGTTGAATATAACTGCCGGACCTGCGACAGGGTTTCTTGCTGCTCTGTCGCAAGCTCTGTTTGCCGGGTTTGGGCATAAGCCATTGCCTGTGCGGCACGTTCGAGCTGACTTTGTAACTGTTGGTTTTGTTGTTCCAGTTGCTGTATGTCGCGCTGAGCTGTCTGCTGTTGCTGCCAAAGCTGTTGCTGTGTTTTACTCAGCTGGCTGTAAGTGTGTAGCTTGTGATCCAACTGAGCCAGCAACGCCTGAGGGTCCGCGGTATCGCGCAACTCAACAGGCAACTGCGCCAGTAATTCGGCAATTTGCGCAAGCTTGCTGTTGAGCTGTGCTTCATGTTGCAGTGCTGCCTGTAGCTGACCATTGCACTGTTCAGCCTGGCCAACCAGGTCATGATAACGTTGCTGCGTCTGCGCGCGGGCTTGTTCAGCAGCCTGATATTGCGATTCAAAATCAGCAATCAGAGTTTGCCAGTGACTGTCGATGTGATCCACACCATAAGGGTGCTCCGTCGAGCCACACACCATGCATTCCTGGCCCGCAACCAGTTGAGTTCTCAGTTTGCTAACACTGTCACTGGCCCGAAAACGGACTTGCTGCAAATTTTCCTGAGTCAGCAACACCCGCTGTCTGGTCAGTTCATCTTGCTGCTCAGTGTCTTTAAGTTGCTGTTGCAGGCTGTGATGTTGATGCCGCAGACGATCAATGTGCAGCCGGTGCTCGCCCTGCTCCTGTTTCAGCTGGGCATGCTGTGACTGGTTTTGCTGCGCCTGAATTAACTGGGTACGCTGAAATTGTAATGTCTCATAATCCAGCTCACTCAGCTGCGACTGAGTCGTGCTCAGGTTTTGCTGAATTTCGGCTAATTGTTGATGTAATTCTGTCAGTCTGGGTTGCAGCGCCTGTTGCGTTTGTGTGTCTTTGTCTGCACAGGCTTGTGTGTGTTGTTGCTCATCCGCCAGTTTACCAAGCTGTGCCTGACATGCCTGCCAGTGTTTTAATGCACCGCTGATCTGTGACCACTGCTCACTCACACGCGTCAGATCCGGATCTGTCTGGCAGTCTTGCTGTAATCGGGCAACCTGCTGACCATCCTTTTGTAGCTGAGCCCCCAGCGTTTCACTGCGCTGTTGCAATGCTTCATGCTGCCCACGTTGCTCGTTATATTCTGCACTATTTTGTGCCAGCAGCTGCTTGTTGGCTTCACGCTGCTGGTCCAGATCACGCAATGACTGCAGGGCAGGGGTACTGAGCTGCAACTGCTTTTTTGCCTCACTGAGTCGTGTCTGAGCGGCTTGTAGTTGATCTTGTGCAATCCGGATCTGCGGCGCGTAATCCTGCTGTTGCAACTGGCTGATATCAAGCTCTAATTGCTTAAGCTGGGCAGTCATATCCCGAGCCTGAGCCCGGTTATCTGCGATCACCTCGACAGCTTTGGCGCGCCTCGCTTTGTCAAAGTCATGGGCTTGCATAGTCAGTCGCTGCTGGCAATCAGCCTGTTCCTGCTCAGCCTGATGACATTGCTCGGCCAGCTTGTCACAAGCCTGATGCCATTGAATGCCTTGCTCCAGATGCTTTTCTTCATCACGAGCCGTGGCAATGGCAGCCGTCAAATCCGCTGCGGTTTGCTGATTTTCGGCCAGCGCTTCATCGCTAAGTAAAGTCACATGCTTAAGTGATTGCTTACGTTGTTCCAGCGCATCTTGCTTTGCTTTGTGATGTTCAAATATGGCCTTACCTATCACGCTGAACTTAGCCGTACCGGTAAGCGTTTCAAGTAATTGCGCCCGCTCATCACTGTTGGCCTTCAAAAACGCAGCAAATTCGTGCTGGGCCAGTAACACTGCACGAGAAAACTGTTCAAAGTTCAGACCCAACAACTGCTCCAGGAGCTGCTTGGCCTCGGTGGTTTTGGTTGCCAGTACCGTATCATCAGCAAGGCGCACCACCTGATGCTCAGCTTCTTTAATACGACCATCCAGCTTATTCCGGGCACGACCGACACGCCAGCTGGCACGGTAATAATCGCCATCCTGGCCACAAAAAGTCACTTCGGCGCGGGCGCTGACACAACCACGGCGCAGCAGGTTACGGGGATCATTGAGTTTCAGCTCGTCGCCGTTGAGCATCACTTTGTTTTTTGCATCGGCCTTGAGTCGGGCGGTTTTACCGTACAATGCCAGACATATTGCATCCAGCAGGGTGCTTTTACCCGCGCCAGTATCGCCGGTGATGGCAAACAGGCCGGTGTCTTTTAACGGTGGCTGGGTAAAATCAATGTCGGCATCCGCCAGTGACGCCAGGTTTTGCACCTGGATCCCTAGTAGTTTCATGCTTCCTGCTCCTGTACACTGGCCAGTACCTGCATCAGGCAATCTTGCAAAGCTTGCGGCACGGCTTGTTCACTGTCTATCTGTGCCCGATACGCCAGCTCTAATAAACTCACGGGTTCCAGTTTCTCAACCTGCCCCAGGTCTTCAAAATGCGGCATGTCTGCGCTCTGTTGCGTATTACTCACACGCTCAATGCCACAGAAGTGCACTTGTTTATCCGCCAGTGCCTGTTCAATCTTAGTGCGAAACTGACTATCGGTGTCACTGGCATTGAGCCGCAGCCTCAGGTAGGGCGTTGCTGCGCCCTGGCTCTGGTATTGCGATAAGTCGAGTTCGTTGAGCAAGGCAATGAGCTCATCCAACGTCGCCCCACCGCGCTCGGGCAGTAAAATCACCGGTTTAAGGCGCGGCACGTCAAGGGGCTTTACACTGCTAAGCTTGTTATCAGAAAACTCGACCAACAGTACCTGATGACGATAATTACGCTCAGAAAACGACATCGGCAGGGGTGTACCGCAATAGCGAATAGCCTCACTGCCAGCGACTTTTTGCGCTTTATGTAAGTGTCCAAGTGCAACATAATCGGGACGTTCCCCAAATACACCCGCAGTAATGGCATCAAACCCGCCAATGGTGATATTGCGCTCTGAATCGCCGGAAATACTGCCACCTTTGGCATGTAAATGACCCATAGCCAGCACCGGGAGTTGTGCATCTACCCCCTGGTAAGCGGCCTGGTATGCGCGTTCAACGCCACGTTGATAGGCCAAAGGATCATCGGCTTGAGTATCCAGATCGGCGCTGCGTAAAAACGGCATGGCCACAACCTGCAAAGTGCCAAGGTCAGTATTGAGGGTTTTTACCACATCCTGGGGATTATGCTTATCAAACCGGCCGACAACATGGGTGTCGAATTGACTCAGCAGTGGTTTAGCCGTTTCTATTCGATTCGCTGAATCATGATTACCCGCGGTTATCACAATGTGTAAGTCTGGATTATCGGCTTTTGCACGCCTGATAAAGGCATACAGCTGCTGCTCAGCCACCGCCGAAGGCGTAGAACTGTGATAAATGTCGCCACTGACAATCAGTACATTAATTTGATGAGAAGTGAGTGTATCGCACAGCCAGTCCAGAAAATGCTGATGTTCAGCATGACGGCTGTGCTCGTAAAACTGTTGACCCAGATGCCAGTCGGATGTGTGTAAAACCTTCATGCAGCGTTCCTTAACCTTAATGCCGGTTAATATACACTGCTTAGCTGAATAGGTTAATGGCTGAGTTGACGCCAGGCGAAAATCATCACAGGGATCACAAGTAACCACAGCGCGCGAAGATAACGGTTCTGTCTGCCATTCAGACGTTTCAGTGCCGATTTCTCGTTACACGCAGCCACTTTATCAACATAAAAGTAGCCGTTATCCAGATACTCTTTACAGTTCTGTTCGTCCGCCGGTATGGCAACGAGTTTCTCTTGTTTTTTTAGTATGTAGAAATCCATACTGCTCACCACATTTTTTGCTAAACGGGTACTTTGTACAGAGCAAAACCAACGCCAGTTTTACTCGCCGATTGAAAAGTCCGCGATTTTACTGGGAATTTAGTTCCGATTTCAACCATTGAATTTGGCTTTTTTAATTTATTTGTAAAATAGAGACAATAAATTTGCAAAATGGGAACTTGGCACGAAAATTTATTGTTATTTTGACATCATCACTATACTCATTTTATCACGCCCAAAACACGGGGTGAGTTACGTTTCGTGACAATATAGACGAATGAGGCAAAATGACCATATATGCAAATCACTCAAAAGCAAAACGTACGCACTGCACACCGATTATTTCAATCCAGATAACAAGCTCAGCAGTAAAATAACAATAATTCCGCTCAATTCGCGGTATGATAAGACCCGAACACAACCAAGGGGTACCACATGAGGGATCGGCTGATTGCCGCACTGGCATTAATTTGGGCAAACACAGCAACAGCGCACCAAATAAAGGCTGCAATGACGACTGTACTGGTTGACTCGGGTAACGAGCAGATCGAATTAATGCACCGGTTTTACCTGCACGATACCGAGCATGCGGTGGAAGACTTGTTTGGTGAAGACGCCGACCTGTTTCAAAACCAATCTGACAGAGCCCGCTTTGCAGAATATGTGCATGACACTGTGGAATTAAAGGATGAAGCTGGCCAAGCCATTCCCTTGACGCTATACAATGGCAGTATTGACGGGCAATTTTTCTGGGTTATCCAGCGCGCCCCTATGCCAGCTAAATTGAGCCGCTTACAGATGCGTCATGATGCACTCAGAGATATCTGGCCAACCCAGGTCAATATGGTCAACTTCAAAACTCAGCACGCTGTTCAGACTCTGCATTTTAACGGCGACGATACCTGGCTGTGGGTGAAATTTTCTCAGTAACCCCCAACAACTAACACTTTGCCCCAGTCACTAAATAGCACACCAATCAGTTACACCTTGACACTTACTCTGCAGCGCGTTTAGAGAAGAAGGTAGGCATATGTTAGCCAGGTTATCGCCACCGAATCATCAAGTGGCAACCAGTGCACTCACCGTACAATCTGGCACAGAGCTTTACCTTGTTGTGCCAGCTTACTGCCACAGTCGAGGAATACCTGGCCCTGAGTGTTATAAAACTGCCCCTGCCA
This sequence comes from Pseudoalteromonas sp. McH1-42, assembly GCF_022347845.1. NCBI lineage: Bacteria > Pseudomonadati > Pseudomonadota > Gammaproteobacteria > Alteromonadales > Pseudoalteromonadaceae > Pseudoalteromonas > Pseudoalteromonas sp. McH1-42. Next base: position 11,624 of record NZ_JAKRFU010000038.1, read on the forward strand.
TTGATCGTCCTCTTCCAGCTTAATGGAGATGTAACCAAACTCTCCCTGAGTATTCCCCTGCGCGCGCTTACCATCAATTTGAGTACTGAACCCGCTGTTTGCACCGGTTGAACTCAGGCTAACACCACTGTTGCCGACCACCAATTGAGGTGGACGATCACTGCCCTTACCAAAAGCCAGCGACTGGTAAATATGCATATGACCAGATAGAGACAAGCTGACCTCAGACGGTAGCTGCTGCGATACAGTCGTCTTCAGCGCCGTTTGCAGCATATCTGTGATTGAAGGAGTGCCAACCGGTCCGCTTTGTCCCCAAATAGGTCTATGCGTCATCATCCATAACGGGGTTTTTACCCGAGAAGCCAGCCGCTGCAATTGAGAATACTGGTCGCGATACTGGCGCGTGAGTGTTTGTGGCGAGCGTGAATCGCAAGCATTGGCAGAATCCATCACCCACAATGCCAGCGACTCCAGTTCAAGCAAATAGGGGTCTAGCATCACAATATGGTCGCTTGCTTCGCTGGGTGGCTGGCTGAATTCACCCTGATAAGGGCATGACTGCTGTGCAACGCCCCCCGGTAAGTCAGAGCCAGGTCCCAGGAAATAAAACCAGCCGGGACCTGCACGGCTACACAGTTCATGATTACCGCGGGCAAATACCCAAGGTGCACTGGCCAGCAAAGACTTAGCCGGTGCAAACAAATCAGCCTGCCAACTCTGCCAGGTATCGGGTTTTGGACTGCCGCTGGCATTTTGCGAGTAATACGTTTCTGTTAGACCACATGACGGACCACCGTAACCACCATCTCCCGCATCGTACGCGTAAATATCTTTACTGATGCTGCCCGACGTACCGCGGTAGTTGAAATCCCCCATATGTAGAATCAACTGTTTGCTTTGCCTGGCACCCAGGTCCGCCAGCTGAGCAAAAGGTTGCGCAGCACTTGCTCCTTCACATACTGAACTCTTACATCCGGAGTCCCCAAATACCTGAATTTGCTCGGGAGCCAGGTTGACGGGAGCCAGTTCAACCCCGCCATAAGAAAGACGATACTGAGTATCTGGACGGATCACGGCTTCACAAACTGTGACTGGAAAATGAACGGGATCCGGATTTAATCGCCTGGCCCGGGTTTTTATCGCCTGTTCACCCGCGTGTATTAGCTGCGGACATTGCTGATCATTAATATGTGCGCCGTCGACAATGGCTCTGGCATAAACTTGCACACCCCCACCCTGTGCGGGGGCCAGCATAGTATAAGCGGCATGAACGAGTGGATCGTGTGCTGCACTGTCGGCAGTGCCCGTGCAACCAGAGAGTAAAACGACGAGAGGAAGCATATATTTGCGCATGGTTATTCCTTGTTTGCGGCTCCATTAGCTTCCTTAGTGTAGACCACAATAAGGCGGTGTTGATATTACCCCTCATTTCACACTACTCAGCGTGGTACGCTGTGATGGGTATAGCGCTTAACCAGCTCATCGATATCTGGCCGAAGGCGCTCTATTGCGCCATTAAAACGCGCCAATTGTGCTGCATCGAACAACCCTTTGCGCAATAAAAAATGCACCTGGTTGTTGTGGACTGGATAGTCCCAAATATAAAAGTTTTTAATGCCCAGCTTACGCGCCATGAAACGCCCGAGTATCTCGTCTTCGATGATGAAATCGACCCGCTTTTTTGCCAACATTTCAATACGCTGAGGGCTGCCAGAAATCCCCACCAACAAATGGCCAAAATTGGGGTTTTCGGCAAGATTTTTGAGCTCATCACCATAATAAGAACCTATGCTCAGGCCGATACGATAGCCCAACCGCAACAAAGCTTTTAAATCAATGGCCATACGGGGCTGACGCAATGAAAAAAGTCGCATTTTTTCCCAACGATAGGGGGCTGAAAACACCCCTAACTCGGCACGTTCCTGTACATAACTGACCATCAATAAGACATCGACTGTCCCCTTACCCAGCTGATCTAAACTTCGGGCAGAGGTAGGCAAGCGCAAAAATCGAGGGCACATGTTCAGCTGTGCAAACACCTTGCGGGCTATTTCCACATCCAACCCGTACGCCCCACGCTCATCGACCGCTGTCAGCGGCGGCCAGTCAGCGACGACGCCAATTTTAACTTCGCTGGTACACAGTTGCTGTGCACTGACTTGTGACCCATAAAAAAAAGCACCGGCAATAAAAAAACACCACATTCTGAGATACAACTTGATACCAACCACTCTCACCTGCTTATTATCTGACCTGTATCTTTTAGTTATAGCCATTATCGCGCCAGTTTTAAATCAAAGATGTCAGATTGGCCACCTCACTGGTTAAATGTAATATTTTTGTTATATAGAATTAACATGAACACGTTTAAATACGGCCCAAAAATGATAATTAGAGTATTTACTTATGAGTTTATCCCGTCGCGATTTCTTTAAAACCGGCCTAATGCTGTCAACTGTTCCCCTTACCTTAGGACTGAGTGGCTGTACTTTTTCTCAGAGCCCGTTCAGCCATGGCGTTGCCAGTGGCGACCCATTGGATGATCGAGTGATCTTATGGACCCGCATTACCATTCCACCTGAAGTGCAGGAGCGGGTGGATATGAATACACTCAGTGTCAAAGTACTCTGGCAGGTTAGTGCAGATCCGCAGTTTTCTCACCTGATTGCTGAGGGCTATGAAATCACCGATAAACAGCGCGACTTTACCGTTAAGGTCGATGCAACCGGGCTGGCACCTGATACTCGCTATTTTTATCGCTTTATCATCGATGAATTGGATGAGCCAGTTATCTCGCCAACAGGCCGGACTAAAACGCTGCCAGCCTACGATGTTAGCCAGGTAAAACTGGCCATGACATCCTGCTCGCACTTCAGCTATGGTTACTTTAACGTGTATGCACGTATCGCCAAAATTGAAGACCTGGATGCGGTGCTGCACCTTGGTGATTACCTGTACGAATACGGCAATAAAGATGTGTACCGCAACCCGTTTTTGTGGAACCGTAAAGTACAACCAGCTCACGAAATGGTCACGCTAGATGACTATCGGGTTCGCCATGCCTGCTATAAAACCGATGAAGACTTACAAACCCTGCATCAGACCCATCCAATGATCTGTATCTGGGATGACCACGAATTCACCAACGATACCTGGTCGGGTGGGGCAGAGAACCACAATGACGGTGAGGGTGATTGGCAAACCCGTAAAGCAGCCGCCATTAAAGCCTATTATGAGTGGATGCCGATCCGTGAACCCGGCGATAACAACCGGGAACGATCTTATCGCCGCTTCCAGTTTGGCTCTTTGCTGGATCTGAATATGCTCGACACCCGTCTGATCGGCCGTGATCAACAAGTAGAGATCAAAGATCCGGCTCGTCTGGATGAATCACGGACTTTGCTGGGCTATGCACAGGAACAATGGTTATACGATAACCTGTTTGAAGCTAAGCAAAATGGCGTGCAGTGGAAGCTATTGGGCCAGCAGGTGCAGATGATGCAAATTCAGATGTTGGGTAAACCCATTAATGGTGATGCCTGGGACGGTTACCCGGCCGCACGTCATCGCCTGTTAGACTTTATCGAACAAAACCAGATAGATAACGTGGTGTTCTTAACCGGTGACGTACACTCTTCCTGGGCCGCCAACATCTGTAAAGACCCTTATGACTGGCACGAATACAACCGCTTCACTCATGAAGGGGCCATCGCAGTAGAGATCGTGACTTCCTCGGTGACATCACCATCTATTCCGGTACCGGGCTTGCAGCAGCTAGTAGGTGATGTTGGTAAAATTTTGATCCCAGAGAATCCTCACATCCGCTATGTCGACCTCGCCAATCGCGGTTTTGTAACCCTGGACATCACTCGGGACGAGCTCAACGCCAGCTGGCACCATGTGCCGTTTGTCGGCTTTAAGAATGACCAATCGCATATTGGCAAACGTTATACCGTTAAGGCAGGCAAAGCCAAACTGGTTTAACCACAACACAAATGGCACGTTGCGTCATTAGGCCGTATCAGTGTCACTTTGCGGGCTTACCTAGTTCGATATCCTGGGCACACTAAAAGTGTGCCCATGCTTCATCATCCGTCTGCTGGTATTGGAGTGTATTCAATCTTAAACCTTTGGCAAATTCATATTTTCACTCCACTTTACTCATAACATCTGTCATCCCGCTCTCTCTTCCGTGACGCCGACCTCGCCTCCATCATCTCGGCTTCATTTCCGTCATCGGCCTTGAGCCGGGAACCACCGACAGCAAAACGGTGGCTGACCTGAGCAAAGATCCATAGCAAACAACAAAAAATAAAAACCATTAAATATCAAGAGGATAAAAACAACCTCACACTTTTTTCAAAAAACTTGCTTGAAAAGTATTTGCCCCGGCCATAGATAGATTTGTGAGGACGCCGACAGGGTCCAAAACCAAACTAAGACTTTGTTTTAAAAGTCTTTATTTAAGTAATTTTAAAGTAAAAACCCGCTGTTTACTGGTTTATTGCAAAGAGTAAATGGCTTAATTATCGCTTTATGAGGATACGATTATGCGTACAGTAGATTTATCACCCCTTTACCGTTCATTCATCGGTTTCGATCACCTTGCATCTATGATGGATGCGGCGCAGCGTAGCAGCGAAAAACAGCCCAGCTACCCGCCATACAACATCGAAGCCTTAGCTGAAGACAAGTACCAAATTACCATGGCGGTGGCCGGCTTTACGGAGCAGGAGTTGTCGCTGGAGTCGGAAAATAACACACTGAGCGTCAAAGGCGAGAAGCAAAATAAAGAAGACAAAACCGACCGTAAATTTATTCACCAGGGCATTGCCGAGCGCAACTTTGAGCGCAAATTCCAGCTGGGCGACCATGTAAAAGTGATTGGTGCTTCGCTTGAAAACGGCCTGTTATTGATTGACCTGGAGCGCGAAGTACCGGAAGCGTTAAAGCCAAGAAAAATTGAAATTGGCACCGGTAAGCTGATTGAAGGCTGATGCCTTAAGAGTAGTAACTACTCACTCCCTTTCCTTGTATTACATTGTTGAATTCCCACCAGCCGTCCGAAAGGGCGGCTTTTTTATGCTTATGACGCCTCGTAACACCAAATCAAATCGCTCAAAGTCAGTCCGACATGCGACTTTTTCAACTCAAAACCCAATCAAGAATAATACCAATTTGCTTAATTAAGTGATCTATTTTGAGGCGAGAAAATAGGGTCGATAACAAGGCAAAAATTTTGCTATTTAGTTGTTCTAAATGAGAAACAATGCAGCCCAGGCCATCATCAAATAAACACCACCACTCATGTGGCTCTTTTGCGGGCCAATCAGATTCATAACACTTCGAGTATAACTGCCTATAAATACGGTAAATTCATACTATAAAACCCATGCCACGGCGCATTTCTGTTGCTATTTTGATGTAGGACATAGTCAGCGAAGATACCCGGAACTTAGATTGATTTTTGCGTAGGGAGTTGTGAAGCTGACGACCACTAAGATCACGCTTGTAAGCCATTGGACGTGAAAAAAGGAGGTGCAATGCCAGATCTGAGTTTTATCCACCTGTCTGCTTTTTATGAACTCACTGCGCTGGTGGTATTAGCCGCAGCACTGGGTTTTATCGGCGTGTTGCTGCGCCAACCTATGATTGTCAGCTTTATTGCCGTAGGGGTGATAGCCGGGCCTTCGGCGTTGAATATTGTTCAATCCCATGCACACATAGAACTGCTTGCCGAACTGGGCATTGCTGTACTGCTATTTCTGGTTGGCCTTAAGCTCGACCTTAAACTCATTCGCACACTCGGGCCGGTCGCACTAGCCACCGGACTGGGACAGGTTGCGTTTACCTCTGCCATTGGCTTTGTACTCGGCAAATTGCTGGGGCTGGATACCGTTACCGCTGTGTATGTGGCCGTCGCGCTGACCTTCTCCAGTACCATTATCATAGTGAAACTGCTGTCAGATAAACGCGAAGTCGACTCCCTGCATGGACGCATAGCTGTGGGCTTTTTGATAGTTCAAGATTTAGTAGTGGTACTGGCCATGATGGTGCTCTCGGCCATGGGCATAGGGGCACAGTCGGGCGGCACGCAATCCGCCCTGGCTCAGGTTGGCAGTGTACTGCTTTATGGGTTGATCATGCTGGCATTTGTCCTGGTGTTTATTCGCTATCTGGCAACGCCACTGGTCAGTCGAATAGCACGCTCTCAGGAGCTACTCATCACCTTTGCTATCGGCTGGGCCACCTTACTGGCGGCGATAGGCAGCCAACTAGGCTTTAGTAAAGAGCTGGGCGGCCTGTTGGCAGGGATCTCTTTGGCATCTACCCCATTCAGAGAAGCCATTGTTGCCCGCTTAGCCTCATTACGCGACTTTCTGTTACTGTTTTTCTTTATCGCCCTGGGCACCCAGCTGGATCTCAGCTTACTTGGCTCACAGGTTTTCCCAGCGCTGATACTCTCTTTATTTGTGTTAATTGGCAATCCGATAATTGTGATGGTGATCATGGGGCTTATGGGCTATCGCAAACGCACCGGCTTTCTGGCTGGATTAACCGTCGCACAGATCAGTGAGTTCTCCCTGATCTTTATGGCCATGGGACTCACCATAGGTCATGTCACAGCCGACTCTTTAGGACTGGTCACGCTGGTGGGTCTGATCACTATCGCGATGTCGGTATATATGATCACCTATTCTCACGGTTTGTATAACAAGCTGGAACGCTGGTTAAGTGTGTTTGAACGCGACCAGCCATTCAGAGAAGCTGCGCTGGAAAAGCAGCCCTCGTCTGAGCAGGCTTACGATGTCATTCTGTTTGGTCTTGGCCGTTACGGTAAGGCGCTGGCTCACTACCTGCAAAAAGAAGGATTCAGTCTGCTGGCTGTGGACTTTAACCCCGACGAAGTCAGACGCTGGCGCAACGATGGCAACCTGGTGATGTATGGCGATGCCAGTGATCCAGCTTTTGTGAACGACCTGCCGCTACAAGGTGTTAAGTGGGTGGTATCAGCCATGCCACAACATGATTTGGGGGTAACACATGAAGACCCCCGCCTGGCGCTACTGGATGGGTTGAAACAACAACATTATAGCGGCGGTATTGCCATTTCAACCCAGCACCAGCATGACCAACCCCTGTTAGAAGAAAGAGGCGCAACCCTGGTACTGATGCCATTTCATGACGCCGCTGAACGGGCGGTAGAGCGGGTAAAAGCAGCGACCCCAGCCAGCACTCATACAGAGGTGAATAATGACACGATTTAACAGAATTTTATGTGTGGTAGACCCAGAAGCAACAATGGACACCGCCGTGGTACAGGCGCTCCGCCTCGCACAAGATAATCAGGCAGACATCACTTTTATTTCAGTACTGAAAGAGGTCAAACACTGGCGCACCTTCTTTACCAGTAAAGCGGAGTATGCCAGTAAGCTTACTGAGCTGCTTGCCAATAAGCGGGCCGCAATCGAAGCGAAAATCAAAACACTGGATAACAACCTAGATCCCGCCATCATAGTGTGTACCGGGATCGGCTTTATTGAGATCATTAAGCGCGCGGTCGATGATCAGTACGACCTGGTGGTCAAATGCGCCGAAGACGCAGACTGGATGGATCGCATGCTGGGCAGTGAAGACATGCACTTACTGCGTAAATGCCCCTGTCCGGTGCTGATGCTCAAACCCGGCCAGCTCGATGCCTTTGGTAAAATTCTGGCCACGGTCGACGTTAACGACAGCTTCAGAGAGCTGGATGATGAACAAGTACAGGACAAGCTCAATCAGGCCGTGATGGGATACAGCGTGTCGTTAAGCCTGCCTGAGCTGTCTGAGCTGCATGTGGGCAGCGCCTGGGATGCCTACGCCGAAGACTGGCTGCGTTACGGCACCTTTGCCCATCAGTCGGACGAACAGGTGGACGACTACGTAGAGCAGGGGCGCAGAGACTGTGCAACTAAGCTGGCCCGGCTGGTGACAAAAATGGACGCACTGTTCGACAAGTCTGCCGTTCAGTACCTGCAACCCAAACTGCATCAGGTCAAAGGCAAAGCCAGCAAAGAGATCCCCCTGCTGGCACAAAAACACCAGATTGACTTAATCGTGATGGGCACAGTCGGCCGTGTCGGCATTCCGGGTTTGATCATAGGCAACACCGCCGAATCTATACTGGAACAAACCCAGTGCTCCGTACTGGCCATCAAACCCAAAGGCTTTCAGACGCCAATCAAATAACCTGGTTAACTCTGTGGTCCACCGACTGACGAGTCGTGGGCCATTTTTCTGGCTTTTCTCACTTCGCCGACGCCAATACTGCTATCGAGCTTTTATCCTCGTACAGTCAAACTGTACTCAATGGGCAAAAGCTATCCCATTGCCAGACATCACAAAATACCGTTTAATAAAGGAATAAAACCCCACACAAGAATCTTTCGGGGTTAAGCAGTTTAAAAGGAATATTGATGTCAGAACACAACCCCGAACTATCCTCAGAGATCCAAGCACTGATTGAGCAAGCCCAAAGTGGCGATGCCGAGGCACAAAATGAGTTGGGCGATGCCTATTATTTTGGTGAGGGAGTCGAGCAAAATTATGAGAGAGCCGCTTATTGGTTTGGACTATCCGCAGAACAGGGATACGCAGATGCCCAGTGCAACTTGGGCTTTATGTACGAACAAGGAAAAAGCGTAACGCAAGATAATGAGAAAGCAGTTGAATACTACCAGCTAGCTGCAGAGCAGGGAAACGCGGACGGCCAGTACAATTTGGGTGTGATGTATGGACAAGGCAAAGGCGCAGCGCAAAGCAATGAAAAAGCGATTGAATACTATCAGCTCGCCGCTGAGCAAGAACATACACATGCTATGAACAATCTGGGGGTGATGTATGAGCAAGGAACAGGCGTAGCGCAAAGCAATGAAAAAGCAGTTGAATACTATCAGCTAGCTGCAGAGCAGGGAAACGCCATAGCCCAATGCAACCTAGGCATTATGTATGAACAAGGAAAAAGCGTAGCGCAAAGTGATGAGAAAGCCGTTGAATACTACCGGTTGGCTGCAAAGCAAGGAACGGCACGAGCTCAGCTCAATCTGGCTTATTGTTACTTTGAAGGGGGATGGGTTGAACAAAGTTTTACAGAGACTAAAGCGCTGTGTGAGCAAGTATTTAAAGACACCGAACTAAGCTTTGAAGCCTATGAGCTACACGATAGAGCGGAGCGTTTTGAGCTCTCAGGGCCGATTGGTAAATTAAGAGAGCAGATACTAGATAGATTAAAGGTCGATAGTAACGCCCCGATGACCCACTACACTTCATTCGATGTGGGCCAAGCTATTTTACTAGAGCAAAGCCCTTTCAGGCTGGGACATATTAACGCAGTGAATGATCCCAATGAAGGCAAACTACTTTGGCATGAACTCGGTTATGAGCCAATAGAAGGGAATCCTGTTTTCATAGGCTGCTTTTTACCCAAGAGCGATAACCTGAACATGTGGCGCTTTTACAGCAAGAATCATTTAAATGATGATGCATGTGGCTGCGCCATTACCTTTAACCCACAAAACTTTTTCAATTATCGTTTATTAGAGGAACAGGGCTCTTTCTCCGAGCAATCAGAAGCAAAAAAAGCATTTTCCAATACCGGTCAATCACCACAGGAAAGTGCGGCATTTTACCGAGTACTCTATGTGCAAGATCAGTTTGAATTTGAAGATGATGAAAACGAAGTAGGGTCACTCTTTGCAAAGCTGAAAAAAGAAGTTACTGGATTTGTTGGCGAAAATCCGACACCCGAAAAACTGCAAATACTTGCCTGGTTGCTCGGCCCGCTGCCTTATCTGCTAAAAGATGCAAACTACAAGGATGAGCAGGAACACAGGGTGATCGTCTCGCACCTGGACTATGGTGCAAAAGAGATCCAAAGTGCAGCTCCTGACTTTGCAAATGGCACTGCCCCGCGTTTATATCTGGAGCTACACAGAGACGATCATCTGGCCCCGATTGAGTATGTCACGCTCGGCCCTAAAGCCCCCAACAAAGAAATGATGGCACCGTACTGGCGCCACCAATTAGCCAGCAGATTTTCTGCAAAACTGGATATTCGCCCCTCGCGCTGCGCTTATAAGTAGTACAAGATCTTCTAGATGGTTGCTGTCGGACGTTTTGCCGTTTCCACCACCAACAGGCCACTGTCGACGGCAGCCGGCAGCCACATGGCCAGGCGCGCTCTGAGTACTGCAGGCTCCACCCCCTGGCGACGGGCGCTGTGTGCCAGCGCCTGTTCAAACGAGGTCGCCTGATTGCAATGACTTAACAGATCTGCCTGCCAGTGAGTCAAAGGTTGGGCGATCAGCTGGCCGTTTTGCTGGGTCAGGGCAATATAACGGGTTTCTCTGGCTGGCATGGCAGGCGATTCGGCGCCTTTCGCTTGACGACTTTCCAGCTGAGATAACAGGGGGAGTATATCGTACTCACTCACCAGTAAACGCACACAATCAGGCACCATAATGTTCAGTGATGCACCGCCGCCCAGCAGTTCGAACTCGTTCAATGCGAACTCTGCTGGTGGCATTTGCTCAAACCCTTTAGCAGCCAGCACTTCGGCTTTGGCACGTTCAAAACGGGCCAGCTCCACATACACCTCAAACAGCGCACTTTGGCTGGCGTTGAATTTGCCTTGCGGCCAGGAATTAGCCAAAAATCGCACAAACGCTTTGCCCAAAGTATGAAAGGTCAAGGCCTGAGATGGTAAAGCCATCACGCATGCCTTGGCGAACACGTCAAAAACATCTTCGCCCATCAAGGCACATAGCAAACTAAATTCATCTTTCAGACACGCCTTCAGCCGCTTTGCATGTGCTGCGGAATACGTTTGCTGTTGATGTTCTGCGGCTAAATGAGATGCTGCTTTAGCGCCTTGTTTTAAAGACAGGCCAGATGTGAGCCACTTTTGTGACACATCACCATGAGAATTTGAAACTTGAGACAACCAGTACTGCAACTGGCTGAGCTCCGGGGTTGAGTACGTCATTTTGCTACCGGTTTTAACTGTGTGCTAGGTCTGAGTGTTGATGCATTTCTCATACCACGAGCGTATAAAATAGCACCAATAATCACTAACCCATAACTATCAAAGGGTTCTGGTCTTGGCGTCTCTTTTTCTTAGAGTTCAAATCAGTCAAACGGCGGGTTATTGGCGCTTGATATCAGACACACCGACACGCCAGACGTCAAAAGTTTTGCCTGCACACAGGCGACCGTCATCCGTCAAAATAAGCTGGTGGCATAAAATGATTAGTCAGTAAGAGTGGTAACGAAAAGGCCATGGCTAAGCCTTCGACAGGAGCAATATAAAACAGGATCAGCGGCGTCGTTCAATCTCACATAAATCAGAGGCATGCTCATCGCACGCTTGTTGCTGCTTAGAATGAGACAGTGAAGTATCAGCACTGAGCTTGCGCTCGGCGTCTATATCGATGCCATTTGCCAGGCAGGCCTCTTTGTAAGCCTGGCGTTCTTGTGCGTTAACCACACCGTTGGACATAGCCAGTGCCAGACCACCAGCCAGTTCGAGTTCGTGAAACACCAGATTACTGGCAGCACGCGGTGCCATTTTGATACTGGTAGATTCTTTATAAACGCCGCAATACTCATCAAAGGTCACCTCTGTATGCGGCACAAAAACACAGCCCGACAAAAACACAGCACTGATACCTGCTAAGGTGTATTTCCCTGATAACATAGTCATTATCATCCGTATTTATCTCTTTCAGGTAAGAGTATGCACTGCACTAAAATAATACAACGGGTTATGACATAAATCTGACGCAATCTTACATCTGCTGACATTTTACCGGGCAACAGAGCGTAATGCCCCTTTACACTCTGTTACCCAAACCCACCAAGTATCCTACTGAGCAAGTTGTTTATATTGACGTCGGTACGCATGCAACAGAGGTTCAGTATAACCATTCGGTTGTGCCTTACCGTCAAGCACTAACGCCAGGGCAGCCGAAAACGCCAGGTTATCCGCCATATTGTCGCCACTCATAGGCACATAGTGAGGATCATGACAATTTTGCTCATCAACAATGGTCGCCATACGGACAAACGTGCGCTTAACCTGCTCTTCGGTGCAAATGCCATGATGTAGCCAGTTAGCAATGTGCTGACTGGAAATACGCAGAGTCGCTCTGTCTTCCATCAGGCCGATGTGATTAATGTCAGGGACTTTAGAACAGCCAATGCCCTGATCAATCCAGCGCACCACATAACCCAGAATGCCCTGCGCATTGTTGTCTAGCTCAGTCTGAATATCCTCTTCGCTTAACTGGCGCTCACCCAGCAATGGCGGCGTTAGCAAGTCATCCAGGCTCGCCACCTGGCGCTGTGCAATTTGCTGTTGTAATGTGGCCACTTTCACATCGTGATAGTGCATCGCATGCAAAGTGGCAGCTGTGGGTGAGGGCACCCAGGCGGTATTCGCGCCGGATTTAGGATGAGCCAGCTTTTGCTCCATCATCAGCGCCATTTTGTCAGGCATCGGCCACATACCTTTGCCTATTTGTGCCTTACCTGCAAACCCTGATGCCAGGCCTATATCTACGTTGCGATCTTCATAGGCCGCTATCCAGGGTTGGGCTTTTATTTCGCCTTTAGGCAATACCGGACCTGCGAGCATCGAAGTGTGAATTTCGTCGCCGGTTCTGTCTAAAAACCCGGTATTGATAAACACCACACGGGATTGTGCTGCATTGATGCAGGCCTGCAAATTAACCGAAGTACGGCGCTCTTCATCCATGATCCCCATTTTCAGGGTATTAACAGGCAAACCCAGCAACTCTTCAACGGCATCGAACAACTCACCGGTGAAGGCAACTTCTTCGGGGCCATGCATTTTGGGTTTAACGATATTAACACTTTGCGCACTGGAGTTTTTCAGAGCGCCATCACCGTGCAGATCGTGCAGTGCCGCTGTTGCGGTGATCACCGCGTCAACAATGCCCTCAAAGACTTCTTCTCCATGCTCGTCTAAAATCGCCGGCGTAGTCATCAGGTGACCCACATTACGCACAAACATCATCGCCCGGCCTTTGAGTGTAAGCGATCCTCCATCAGGCGTCAGATATGTTTTATCTGCGTTGAGCGAGCGCACAACGGATTGACCGCCTTTTACAAACTCCTCTTTTAGGGTGCCTTGCATCAGGCCCAGCCAGTTGCGGTAAACCTGCACTTTATCTTCGGCGTCTACAGCTGCCACGGAATCTTCACAATCCATAATGGTAGTCAGAGCCGATTCCAGAATAATGTCTTTGATCCCAGCCTTGTCAGCCTCTCCGATCGGATCCTGAGGATCAATCAGGATCTCAAAATGCAGATCGTTATGTTTAAACAACAGTGCCGTCGGATTCTGTGGCTGTCCGTTAAATCCGACAAACTGTGCGGGGTCCGTCAACTTAACCTGACTGGAGTCATTGAGCGTGATGATCAGCTCACCCTGAACCACTGCGTAGTTGGTACTTTCAATATGAGAGCCATGCGCAAGCGGCAACATACGATCCAGCAACTGGCGGCCATAAGCCATTACTTTAAAACCGCGTACCGGGTTGTAAGCACTGGCACGCTCCGCGCCATCTTCTTCGGATAGCACGTCGGTACCGTAAAGCGCATCGTATAGAGAGCCCCAGCGGGCATTTGCCGCATTCAATGCAAAGCGCGCATTACTCACAGGCACAACCAGCTGAGGGCCGGCGATACGAGCAATTTCGGGTTCAACCTGCGCAGTGGTAATGCTTTGTGCTTCAACCGCTGGCACCAGATAACCTATGTCGATCAGAAATGTCCGATATTTTTCAGCATCCCAGCCAGGGTTGGCTAAATGGTAGTCATCAATTTGCTTTTGCAATTTATCGCGCTTTTCCAACAGTGCACGGTTTTTGGGGGTGAGCGTACGAATAATATTGGCAAAGCCAGACCAGAAGTCGTCTGCGTTAATTCGGGCGCCAGGCAACAGCGCCTGATCGACAAAGTCAAACAGGCGCGTATCGATACGTAAACCGGCCTGTAAAATATGAGAGCTCATGTGAGTGATCCTTGATCGGGTTTGAACGGGTCACTTTAAAATAAGCCAAATTCGGTAAAAACAAACCCCTTTTACCATTCACAATAAATATACTGGTAATAACAACTATAAATTTAATAAATTCCACTGGTCGGTCTAGTGTTTATTTAAACGCCAGCAAGCACTCTCACACTCGCAACCTGGCGAACATACATAAACCAGTTAGCTTAAACCCGTTCGAAGGAATTTTGTTATGAGCAGTTATACCTCTCAAATTGATCGTCTTACTACACTGTGCCAGTCTCAGGGCAATGCATGGCAGGGCATTAACCCTGAATTTGCAACCCGCATGCATTTACAAAACCGCTTTAAAACGGGTCTGGATATCGCCAAATATACCGCAAAAATCATGCGCGAAGACATGGCAGCTTATGACGCAGACAGCAGCCAATATACGCAGTCTCTGGGCTGCTGGCATGGCTTTACTGCTCAGCAGATGATGATGGCCATCAAACGTCACAATAAAACCACTAAGCGCTCCTATGTATATCTGAGTGGCTGGATGGTTGCTGCGCTTCGTTCTGAATTCGGCCCGCTGCCCGATCAGAGTATGCACGAAAAAACCGCTGTGCCGAAACTGATTGAAGAGATCTACACCTTCTTAAAACAAGCCGACGCACGTGAACTCGACCACCTCTATAAGGCACTGGATGAAGCCAAGGCACAGGGCGGTGATGTACAAGCAATCACAGCGCAAATCGATAATTTTGAAACTCATGTGGTGCCTATCATTGCAGATATCGATGCCGGTTTTGGTAACGAAGAAGCAACTTACCTGCTGGCCAAACAAATGATTGAAGCGGGTGCCTGTGCTATCCAGATTGAAAACCAGGTATCAGATGCCAAACAATGTGGCCACCAGGCAGGTAAAGTCACAGTACCGCATGAAGACTTCCTGGCGAAAATTAATGCGGTACGTTACGCCTTCCTCGAGCTGGGCGTAGAAGAGGGCATTATTGTCGCCCGCACTGACTCTTTAGGTGCCAGCCTGACTCAGAAAATTCCGGTCTCGAAAACACCTGGCGATCTGGCTAGCCAGTACAATGCATTCCTGGATACCAAAGTGATCTCAAGCGCAGCCGACCTGGAAGAAGGAGACATGGTAATTAAACAGGAAGGTGAACTGCGCAAGCCGGTGCGTCTCGACAATGGCCTGTATCAATTCAAAGAAGGTACCGAAAAAGACCGCGTGGTACTCGATTGCGTTACTAGCTTACAATCAGGTGCAGATCTGTTGTGGATTGAAACCGAAAAGCCCAATGTAGAGCAAATTGCTGAGCTGGTATACCGCGTGCGTGAGCAAGTGCCGAACGCCAAACTGGTTTATAACAATTCGCCGTCATTCAACTGGACCCTGAAATTCCGTGAACAGGTTTATGCAGAATGGCAGGCGCAGGGTAAAGACTTGTCTGGTTATCCGGATCCCAACCAAGATCCTAAAGCGTTAATGGCACCAGAGCTGGATCAGTCAGAACTGGCAGCTGAAGCGGATACAAAAGTACGTACCTTCCAGCGTGACGGGGCTGCTCAGGCCGGTATTTTCCATCACTTGATCACTTTACCTACATATCACACCGCGGCACTGAGTACCGACATTCTTGCAGAAGGCTATTTTGGCGACCTGGGTATGCTTGCATATGTCCGCGATGTTCAAAGACAAGAGATCCGCCGCGAACAGGCGTCAGTGAAGCATCAGGATCTGGCAGGCTCTAATATCGGTGATACGCATAAAGAGTACTTCAGCGGTGAGAATGCGCTGAAAGCCGGTGGCGAAGCCAACACCATGAACCAGTTTTAATTGTCATAAAGTTCCTTAATCAAGCAAGGGCCTCCGGGCCCTTTTTTAGATCAAGTTTTTACCAGCTTTGGGGCGTCACGGTTGCCTATGCTCCCAACTCCCCACATCGAGAGTCAATGCTCAGCGAGCTGACTTCTATTATTACCAGCCAGATAAATGACGGATCAACATTTTACCTGCGCGGGCAATCGAGATCAGGATTTTATCAGCAAAGCGTTATTCAGGAGTTTTCCGATAAAAAAGCGAAAAGAAGCAGGTTGTACACCCAGTTTCGGTTTAAAAAGTGGTAAAAACCACGCATTTTTAGCTGAAAAATTCGACTAGACGCAATAATAAATACGTCTCAGGCCACATTTTTACTAACTCTACTGTTCATAAATCAAATTTTTACTAAGTCAGCCTCAAGATAAAACAAAATTTTACTAACTAGACAAACAACAAATCATCTTTTTACCAACTCAGCAAACTGTAAACCCCCTTTACAACTCCATATTTGCCCCACAATTATTTCATACTCTGAATAAAGTCTTATGTGCCATTAAAAAATTATGAAAAAAATACTGCTTCAATCAGCTTTTGCGTTACTCAGTATAGTCTCTGTGAATGCTCAGGCTACTAGCTCAACAATTACCTTGCCGGAAATCAAAAAGCTTGAGCTATCGGGCAACTACGAGCAGGCACTGAGCAGTCTGACCCCATTTTACAATCACTCTGATCAACTGAAGCAATTAAATGCACGCTTTGTTGAAGCGAAAATCTATCGCAAACAGGGCAAACACCAGCAAGCCATTGATGCGCTGGGCAGGCTGTCAGAAAAGTTTCCTCTGGATATCGATAATCAGTTCCAGCTTTATAAAGAGCTGGGGATCAATTACCGACGCATGGGTAAGCTAGATGAAGCTGAAACTAACTACAAACAGGCATTGAATACAGCTAAGACCATGAATAATAGCGACTTAATAGGTCAAAGTTATTCAAACTTAGGCACCTTGTATGACTATAAGAACGAATTGGCAAAGGCCATGCAGTTCCAGCTCAAGGCCAGAGATGCACTCAAAGGCAGCCAGCTCCATGGAGTAGTCGCTAACAACTTTTATAATCTGGGTGATATGGCAATGCGCTTTAACGACTTGGAGCAGGCTGAATTCTTTTTTACCAAGGCCCTGATAGCAGATAAGAAAGCAGGTGAATTGAGCCACATCGCCGGCACAGCACTGCGACTGGCTCAGGTTACATCGAAACGAAAAAACTACTTACAGGCAGTTGAAAAAGCCACCGAAGCAATTGAACTATTGGAACAAATCCCGGCCAATGTCAGCCTGGCTCGTGCCCATCAGCTGATCAGTGGCGCTTATCTGAAGCTGGAAAAAGGCGAGAAAGCCGAAGAGCACGCAAAGTTATCAATGCACTACGCCTCGCAAAGTGATAATCAGAGCCAGAACTTTCACGCACATGTGACTATGGCCAGAGCCTACTTATACCTGAACAAATCTGAACTCGCGCGTCCACACTACGAGTGGCTGACACGCTTTATGGACGAAGAAGATGAGAACTCCTACACATCTCAGCTTTACTACAACCTGAAAGCCAAGTTTGACTTTCAACAAGGTCGCCATCAGGAAGCGTATGAAGCCCTGATTCAGGCAAATACTTTTTTTGCTCAAACGATTGAAAAAGCCAACTCAGAGCAGGCACTTACCCACAAGCGCACCATAGATACAGTGATGCAGCAGCAACGCCTGGATGACTCAGAACATCATCGTAAGCTGACAGAAAGCCAGCTACGCAATGCGCAGCTCATGCAACGTATGTGGTTATTTGTTGCCCTAACCTGCTTATTGCTCGGTATTTTAATCAGTTATATTTTGTACAGTAAAAATAAGACCGCACGCCTGAAAGCAAACCTTTATCAGCAGAACCTCAAACAAAAAGATCAAATGCTGGCCGACATTTCTCACGAACTAAGAACCCCGTTGAGTGTACTCAAACTGCACATTGAGGCTTTGGAATATAACCTGCTTGATGACGATACTCTGGCATACAGCAAAATCAATGAGAAAATATCCCAGCTTAATCACCTGATCTCAGACGTTTATCAACTTTCTCAGGCTGATAACCAGGCCATGGTCGTCAATAACCAACCTTATTGCACCCGAACGCTTGCCGACAGTTACTGTTATGACATTAAGCGGCTGGTGAAAAGCAATGGGTTGCATTTTAGTGCCGATATTTCGATCCCAACAGGTGCCAGTGTATTAATAGACAAACCCAAACTGGACAGAGTCATAGATAACCTGGCAAAAAATGCCTGCCTGTACACCGACAAGCCAGGCCAGGTGCGGGTAAAAATTCGACAAAACTGTGAAGGGTTGATCATTCAATTGGAAGACTCATCTCCTGGCGTATCAGACAATGAGAAACCACGCTTGTTCGAACGGTTATACCGAGTAGAAAGCTCACGAAGTCGCGCAACAGGCGGGTCAGGTCTGGGACTATCTTTATGTAAAAGCCTGGTGGAATCCATGTCAGGCGAAATTGAGCTCAGAGATAGCAGACTAGGGGGCCTATCTGTGCGGGTGACATTGCGACAAGTAGCGTCTGAATTACCAGCCAAAAAGCACAGTAGCAGTCAGGTCAATGCATGATCTAATCATAAATCAGGTCGCCATGTATCTGACGACCTAATCAGTCCGCAGTGAGTCTCAGCTTTGCGTTTACTTTGACAAAAGTCGCACCAGAGTAGCAACCTTGTATTTTTCTGATATTTAATGGCTTGTACGTCACTGCCAAACCTCTAAACATTGCACTACTGACTTACGCACCAGCTGGGCATAATGGCGTTGTAAGTCCCTTCGACAAGTTTTATTTCATGCTGATTCAGAAGGGTGTCAGGCAGCCCGTGACTCGTTCTCATACTAACTTTGCTCACAGTCTGATTGTTAAAGCAACACACCCAAGGCTTGCAGACACAGCAACCTATGCACCAGCCAGTTCAACCAAACGACAAAAACTAACATCATTGTCGCTCATGAGCTCCCTCCGTTAAAGTGTGCAGGCAGGAATCAATCATAAGGTATAGATGATTGTCATTTATTATCTTTGGGTATGACTGGCAGAATTATTTAAGTACCAAAGACACCCTATTGATAATCGTCACCAGAAAAACCATGTCCATTTCTTGCACACCACATAAACAATACAAATTAATCTTTTCTTAACTGCTCCGATCAGAGAGAACAAAAGATGGCCTCCATTTTCTTTCCACAATGATTGGTTTTAATAAGCAATATACACGGGAGGAATAGTCTATGACACAGCGTACTATGAAACACAATGAATGGGTAAAAATTGTTGAATCCAGACATCGTCAAAAAAAGCAAAACACGACAGTAAAAACCACATTACCAATCTGGTCTATGTTACTGGGTGGCTTTATCATTCTTTCTGCTGCATGGTCTTATTTTGTTGATAGCTCATCTGAAGAAGTTCAGATCGCGGCGATTGATTCCAGCGCCCAAAAACGTATTACGCGCTACTTTTCTAAGCAGTTCATGATGGGCAGCTGGAAATTCAATAATATTGATTTTAAAAGCGGCGAGCTAAATGTATTTATTCAGATCCCAACCAAATTGGCGATGTCTAAAAATGAAGTTAAAGAATATATCCGCAACTCATTATGTCCTGCAGCCAACAGTCGAGTGTGGCAAGATGTACAAAATAACGAAATGTATATTTATTTATATACAGACATGCCTCGCAGGGGCGAGTACGCTTTGTGTAATAGCTGATCATACGTAAATAAAAAGGGGCCTGATGGCCCCTTTTTATTGTCTTAAACATCAGGTTAACTTCATTTATCTACTAACATATAAAACCATAACTTAACAGCTACATCGAAAGCTACTCTATATCTGCGGAAGGTGCGCTCCAGACTAGAGCAAGGACCATAAGCGGAAGGGCTGGAAAGTAATAACGCTTAAGACTGGGCGCATTACACAGCTTATTAAATTACCTGATACTAAAAATGCCACCTGCTTATTTATCGATAAACGTTGATAGCCTGAACTTTCGGGTAACTCGTTCCAAAGCCCGAAAAGCAACCATTTCCGAATATCGCAATATTTCTACCAGCCATAAACGCGGCTAGCAACGTAGAATAATGTCTCTTTCCACTTTCTGTATTGGTATCTATCCAGACAATTTGTTTTTGAGCACAGCCTATGCTGTTGGCATCGTTTGCAGTTATATAAACCCTCACACCCATGGGCTCTGAGTTTATAAAGTCGACACGTGCACTTCTATCTTTTGTTACCCAGCCCGAAGAGAGCGCGCTAAAACTTGTTACGGCGAATAAAGCGCCAAAAATTGCTTTTTTCAAAATTGTTCCTTATTTATATTATCGACAAAGATTCGCAGAAAAGAATATCGTAATGATAACAGGTACACAAAATTAAAAGTGGTTGTTGTGACCTGATCGTCTATCACTCCAACTCAAGCTTCGCTTTTTCAGTTAACTCGCTCGGTAATTCGCGAGACACTGAGACACCCAGCTCTTTAAACTCCGAAGCCTGTTTAATCAAGTTCCCTTTTCCGCTGTACAGCTGTGCCATGGCTTTATCGTACCCTTCCCGAGCTTTATCAAGTTGTTTGCCAACGCTTTCTAAGCTATGTAAAAATGCATTCAGTTTGCTGTAAAATTTTTCAGCACGTAGCGCCAGTTCTTTACTGTGTTTACTCTGTTCTTCAAAACGCCATAACTGCTTGACGATATTCAGGCTCGTTAATAATGTTGTCGGCGTAGCAATCAATACTTTGTTCTCAAGTGCATACTGATATAAATCGGGTGCATATTTGATGGCCTCAACAAAAGCAGATTCAACCGGAATAAACATAATCACCACTTCTGGCGAATTCAATCCGGGTAAGCGCTCATAAGATTTATCCCCGAGCTCTTTTACCCTTGCCTTTACCGCTTCGACGTGAGCGACAATCGCCTGATTTGCGTCGCTATCTCGCTCTGCGTTTACGTAACGGGTATAAGCGTTCAGAGAGGTTTTAGCATCAACAACAAGATGACGTTCCTGGGGCAGATAAACAATCACATCGGGGCGATATTTGCCTTCTTCGGTAGAAAAACTCACTTCGCGCTGATAGTCATTACCCGGGCGCAAACCGGCACTATCCAGCACGTTCTCTAACATTAGTTCACCCCAATTACCTTGAGTTTTCTTTTGCCCCTGTAACGCATTGGTAAGTTTGCTGGCCTGCTCGGTGATGGCCTGATTATTTGCCTGTAAGTGCAATAACTCGGTACGTAACGCTGCTCTTTGTTTCAGCTCTTCGCTATGAATAGCCTCCATTTTATCCCGAAAGCCTTTAAGCTCTCCCTGAACGGGCTGTAATAATTGAGAAATTTTATCCTGACTATGGCGAGCAAACTTTTCGCTTTTATCTTCAAAAATCTGTGTGGCCAGGTTTTCGAACTCCTGTTTAAGAACTAACTTAGACTGCTCCAGCTGTGCCAGCTGCGCATCAAAAGACTGCTGCTTTTGTACCAGCGTGGTTTTGACATCGGTTAGTTCAAGCTCAAGGCGATGCGCATAAGCTTGTGTATCCTGCGCCATGTCTTCAGCTTTTTGCCAGCGCGTCTGTAATTCGTTGATCTGGTTTTGCTTTTCAGCCAGTTTTGCTTGAAGCTGTTGGCAGTCTCCGTGTAGTTGCCAGTGTTGAGCCTGTGCCTGTTTTAGCTCATCGCTACGCAGCACGAGCTGCGCCTGTAACTGCTCGCTTTGCATCTCGAGCTGTTGCCGAAATGCCGTACTTCTCTGCCGAAACAAAAAATAGAGCGGAGCAAAAATACATGAAGCAAGTACTGCGCCCGTACCAAGCAAAGTAAAAATATGAGCAGGAGAGAGGGAGACCAAACTAGACCAAAACATAGGCATTCTCTTGATGTGACTATGCTTAGATAATATCAATTACACAGCCTAAATGCCTATTATATTGTGCTTTTCTAGAAATTAGTTTTGACAAGATGCGGCGCATGCGCGCCGTCATTTATGCGTCGAGCTGTTGCTCATTGAAGCGATAACCTGCACCATAGACTGATTCGACTATCTTGGGCGAACAATCGATTTGCTTTATCTTTTTTCGAATATTTTTGATGTGGCTATCGATAACGCGATCGGAGATATCAAAGTTATCGGGCTGAATATGGTCCAGGATTTGTTGACGCGAAAACACTCTGTTTGGAGACTGGTACAACATGGCAAACACATCGAATTCAACCTTAGTCAAAGACAGAGTATTGCCTTTGATAGCCACAATAAGCTGATCAACATCGACTACAATTGCAGCTTCCTGAGAGACGCTAGGAGCGCCCTGACAGCGACGTAGTATCGCTTTGATGCGCATAACTAGTTCAGCGGCACTGAATGGCTTACAGACGTAATCATCGGCACCAAACTCCAACCCCTTCAAACGGTCAGCCTCAGATACCTTAGCGGTCAGCATAACGATAGGGACCATAGAGAACTCACGGATCTGACGCATGCATTCAACACCATCCTGATTTGGCAGCATGATATCCATTAGAATAGCTTCCGGGTTGTTTGCTCTCACCCAGTCGACCACCAGAGCACCATCAGCAATATGAGAAATTTCGAATCCAGAAGCTTTAAAAAACAGCATTACCTGCTCTGCAATATCGTAATCATCCTCAACGATAAGAATATGGTGCTTAGAAGTCATTTAGCCTCTCGATTTAGCCTTAAGTTGTGAAAGCTGCCTTTTAACCTGACCTTTTAATTTATCCGACAGTGTTTCGTCAAACAGCAGCATGGTCAGAATACTCGCCAGATCTTCTGAACTGGCTACCTCATTCAACAGATCATAATCACACTGTGACTGAGGTTCAATAAAGTTTAACTGTGAAATTGAATTTTCGTAGCACAACATAGCTCGCCCCTTGAGTCCATTACGTCCTAATTCGCCAATATGGTCATTAAAGTAAAACAATATGGATCAAATATGGAACAGCTTAAAAATGCGCAAAAAAAAGCCGGTTAACAGTTAACCGGCTCGATACAATACTTGTATTTAATAGGGGGAAATCAACAATATGCTTACTACACACTAGGCGTTAACAACAAGCATAATGATAGACCTCACCGGGTTCTAAAAAGTTCAGAAAAAATTAGTTTTTTATCATTTCGAGCATTTGCGCTTCATTGAACTGGGTCAAATTCACTCCGGCATCGGCAAATAATGCATCGACTAACGCCTGCTTGTCTTTTTGCATTTGATAGACCTTCTGCTCAATCGAGTTGGCAATGATCAGCTTGTAGACGAATACAGGCTTATCCTGGCCAATTCGATAGGCTCTGTCTGTTGCCTGATTCTCAACGGCAGGGTTCCACCAGGGATCAAAATGGATCACAGTATCTGCCTGAGTCAGGTTCAGACCCGTTCCACCCGCTTTTAGGCTGATCAGGAAAACATCGACCTCTCCTTCAGTGAACTTTGCAATCACCTTGTCCCGCTGGCGCGTTTGCCCCGTAAGCATAGTGAACGGGATGTTTAACCCGTCACAATGGCTGGCTATCATATCGAGTACACTGGTGAACTGGCTGAAAATAATCACCTTACGACCTTCTTCGAGGAAAATCGGTAAGTGGCCAGACAACCAATCGAACTTTGCACTGTTAAATGAGCGCGTTTTGTCTACGAGGCTTGGATGACAGCAGATCTGACGAAGCTTTAATAATGCATCCAAAAAAGCCAGTTTGCTGCGCTCGACACCTTGCTCTTTGAACAAATCAAGTAAACTAGACTCAACTTTAGCCTGAACCTGGTGGTACATATCAGCCTGATCACCGCTAAATTCAAGCTTCTTAACCAACTCTGTTTTCGCTGGCAACTCACGCACAACCTCAGACTTCGTCCGACGCAAAATAAAAGGCGCAATCAGAGACTGTAGCTCTTTCGCGCGCCGGGTATCATTTTCTTTCTCAATGGGATGCTGAAAATAATGCTTAAATTGTTGTTTTGTACCCAGTACATCTGGCATCACAAAGTCGAGCAGCGATTTAAGTTCGAGCAAATTATTCTCAACAGGAGTACCACTGAGACACAGCTTAAACTCCGCGGACAGCTGTTTAACACACTTGGAGATTTGCGCCGTCTCATTTTTGATGTACTGCGCTTCGTCGAGCACAATAGAGTCAAACTCCAGCTCTGAATAGTGCGCCAAGTCGCGCTTTAGTAACGGGTAAGTGGTAATGATAAACCGTGCGTTAGCCACCTGGTTGAGTTGTTTGTCGCGCTGAGCCCCATGTACCGTCAACAAGGGAAGATGGGGCGCAAAGCGACGGAATTCGTTTTGCCAGTTACCGACCAAACTGGTTGGACACACTATCAGAGAAGGTTTTGTCACCAGAGTGTTGTGCTGGGAAATGAAATAAGCAATCACCTGGAGGGTTTTGCCCAGACCCATATCGTCGGCAAGGATCCCCCCAAGCTGATGTCGGTTCAGGAACCTTAACCAATCAACGCCCTGAACCTGATAATCACGTAGTGTGAAATATTCACCCGTGCCAGATACTCCTTTAGCGTCAGTCGTCTCAGGTCTACTCAGCTCCTCCAGGTAATCAAGCAGACGCGGATCGTCTGATACACTTTGAACTGCCGTGAGATCAAACAGCTTACTTGCGTAGGAGAGCGGGAACTTGAACTGGGAGCTTGAAAGGTAATAGCTAAACCGGGCTTTAAGCTGTAATAATTCATCGTAAACCGCTTTAGGGATAGCATAAAATTGTTCTGCGATATTGATGTACTGGTAAACATTAGCCAGAGAATTCACTTCATGAGACGGTACTTTGTCCCAATCAAGCGTAACCAGTTTATCATCGAACAGCACACGGCCAATAACATGATGTTTTTTATCCCGTTTAAGCACCAAGGTCACTTTTGGGGTTAATACCGGACGGCCGCCTTGTAGTTCATCAACCTGCCATAGCTTGCTTTGCAGGTAGGGGCGGACTTCGCTATTAAACCAATGATATGTAACATCATCATCATGTGGCAGTACAAAGTGGTTTTGCTGTGCTGAAAACCCAAGCCCATTCAGCATTTTTTCACAACGATTCAGTTGTTTGGCTTTTGAATAACGGCCTTCTTTATCGAGCAGAGACAATGCCAGCTTCAACGGGGCACCAGGCTCAATGCTCAATTTAGCAACCAATTTATCTTTATTTACCAGGTGTTCGTGCCCCTGAGGCGGTGGGACTATGTTATCGGCGAAGACATCCTGAAAGCGTTTTATCACTGCTTCAATCTTTGTCGCGTTGATAAGCGGCATGGTATGCAAATGCGCAATTTCCTGTGCACTTAACTCAGATTCAATTCGCCCCAAAACCATATTCTCAGTATCCAGATAAACAGGCGGATCGGTTTTTATCAGTTGCCACTGTTCTACTCCGGTTAAATGACTGGTGAGGCGATATTCGTCTCGCTCCTGTTCCCAATCAAACTCCAGATGCTGCTTGTGGCCAAATGTCAGAGGCTTACGACTGCTTTGATAGAAACAACGCTTACTCTGCACTAACTGCTGCAACGCAGAAAATCCCCAACTCCCGGAGAGTTCGAAGTGACCGGGTGTATTTTGCGAGCGGATCCAAGAAAATAATCTGAAATCGCTCTCCAATATATCCTTTGGCGGCACCTGGCTGTTTAGTTGATGTTCGGTGAGTGCACGACCGAGCGGATATATTCCATCCGGTTTTTGTGGTGTGGTCTTTGGATTAACCAACAACTCATTTCCACGTGATTCAAGCACAAATAACAATACGTTGGTTACATCAAGATCATTGGCCTGTTGTAGTTGAGCCAGCTCATTAAACCAATCATTGACCAGATAAGACTCACCAAAGCCGCCTGAATGATCAATTTTTAACTTAAGCAATACTGCTGCGATATGACGACACTTCGGATTGTTAGAACACGTACATTGTGCCTCTACGGATGGGGTACCCTTGACTTGTTCAATCTTAATATGCTGAGTGAAGGTGTTGCCAAAATTGCCCATGACCTGAGCGTCAATTTTTGTAAAATCTTCAGAGTGCTCTAAAAAGCAGATCTGCTCGTCGTGCAAATACTGTTTGGCCTTGCTTAACAAGGCAGCATTAAAATACTGTTTGAGGAATCGCTCTGACAATGGAAACTGAGTCGATTGTTCCTGCTTAATTTCCTCAAATAGTGCTAGAAGTTGCTCTTTAGATAACTGCGAAGACATTCGTTTACAATAAAAAAGACGTAAAAGAGCAGTATATGAAATTACGTATTTGAGCTAAAGGGGCAAATGGCGATAAATTGGGAAAAAGTGACTGGTTGGATGACAACTGTATCGGGAAAGTACGAAAAACGGCCGATAAATCCGGCCGTTAGTGACTAATTGAAACTTGCGAGCAATTTCTCTAATTGTTCCAAGCGTTTTTCTGTAATCACGCGATCGTCAATTTTTACAGTAATGGCGCCACTTTTAATGTTTTTTTGCACTTTGACATAGTCATTCTCAAGTAACGCGACGTTTCTGGCTTCAGCCTTGGAAAAGGTTGTCAGATAGTTGGTAAGTAACACAGCACGCTTTTCATCGCTAACCATTTCTGTTGTAAGTTTATCAGAGTCGTATTCAGCCACTTTCTGTTTAAAGGCTTCGTTATGCTCCTGAATCGCCGCAATGAGCTTTTTGGCAGCTTCCCGACCTAAGTGATTTGCTGTTGGATAGAGGCTCACTACATCAACTGGAATTTGCTCATAGGCTTTTAACGAATCTGCAATGGCTGTGTGAGACAACCCTTCAATCGCTGCAATCTCCCGATATGAACCTTTCTTTCCTTGCCGAATTAGCGCCTGTTTAGTCTGTGAAAATGCTTTCCCCTGTTCCCACAAACTAGGTGCGATATATTGATCTGAAGAGACTGAAAGCACTTTTGCATCTTCGTCGGTAAAATCCGCTGAAGTTAAAATTACATAATCAGCACCACCCAATAAGCAGGCTTTTCTGCGTCTGGAGCCCGATAAAACTTCATGCACAGAACCTTTTTCCCAACATAAGGCTGGGTGTAAATTACGCTTATCAGACTCTATAGCTGGCAAAATATCAGCAACTGAACGCTCATTCAGTAATGTTTGGTCACGACGATTATCACCATACACCTTTGTGATCTGATCAATCTCATTGTGTTTGATCACTTTACAGATCAGGGTGATCGTCCTGTTTGGATCGCTAGGAGCCGGCATAGTGATCACATCGCCAACTTTGGCCTGATCTAAAAGATCATCCAGGCTACTTCCTTCAACGGGAGTTGCAAATGGGTCGATGCGTGTGTCGTTTTTACGTTTTCTAGCCATGAAATAGTTTACCTGCTTACTGATCGAGTGATGACTGAGTTGAAGGCCAATTTGAACGGATCAACATCTCAAGTTCATCGACCACGTCTTTAATATTTTCCTGAGATTTGATCAGAGACTCACGACTTGCCAATGAATCTGACGTTTTCTGATCGAATATCGTATTGAACGAAGAGGAACTCGCTGTAATCGCTGAGCTATGGTTGATAGGATAACTCATTACCTGACGGCCAAAGGCACTACGCACATCTTTGACGATGTCTCGCTGAGAATGGTTACCTTTAACATAATTGGTTACCAGGAATTGCATAAAATCCCAGCCTTCATGTCCAAGCGCAGCAACTGTATGGTAAATCTCACCCAATCGTTTTAGATACTTATTATTTGCATCAAAGTCGACGGCTTCTGGATGTACAGGTATCAACATAGCTGTAGACGCCATCAATGCATTGTAGAACATGAAATTAAGAGAAGGAGCAGTATCTATCAGGATAATATCAAATTGCTCTGAAACTGGCTCTATGACTTTCTCCTTCAATTTATGATAGTGACGAGTCTGAGCATAGCTTGATGATTCTTTTAGTTCAGTGGCGGTCTCATGCTCAAAATAAAAATCATCCATGCCTGACGGTAAAACGCGAATATTAGGAATATGTGTTTCTCTAAATGCATCTGACACCAACTGGTCCCATGTTTCACCTTCATCAAGTTCAATACAATCACGCATTAGATCACCTACGGTGATGGGCTCAGGATCTTGTGAAGGAAAAAAGCTTGATGATGATCCTTGGGGATCAAGATCAATGATCCCAATACGGTATCGCTTGATATTTGTTGTCGCTAACGCTGCTGCTATATTGACAAGGCTGGTTGTTTTACCACAACCACCTTTTAAACTATTGATGACGATAACTTGAAGTTTGTCGTCTGATTTTCTGTGATCAGCTTGGATCCCTAAGATTTCAGCCATTGAAAAAATATTAGCCAATGTATAGGCATAATGACCATTCGCCCCTTTTTGAATTGCTAAATGGTCAAAATCGCCTTGATCATGGCGTCTTTTTAGTGTTCTGTTGTTTACACCAAGTAAGTCTGCTGCTGCTTTTTGCGTATAAGTGCGAAGTTCTTTATCTTCACTTTTAAGATGTGCACGATAATGCTGAATTCGGCCTTCAAGGGACTTTTCAGCTACTTCAGCGGTTGCTTTCAGCAGCCGATAGGTTGAGAGCGCATTGCTATTGATAGACATACGTTATTTCCTTCAAATGATGGTTATTATTATAATGTCCATTACTTTTGCAGTAAACATAAAAAAACAAAGACATCTATATTGATAGCTTACTTAAAGAATAAATAAATAAGATTAGAATTGGTTAGATCTATAGGTATTAAAGGCTAGAAGGGTTTAATACGATGGTATCTATTTGTTTTTATTAAATATATTGATATTGGCGTGGATCACAATAATACTTGGTTAAGATCAGATCCTTGTGTACTCATAGATCGTGTTTTTACCAACCTTATTTTCAAAACTTCTCATGCTCACAGTTTATACACAGAGTTACCCACTTTTAATGGTGCGCAGATCTATATTTTACTAAGTAATTTCATGAAGTTATACACTTTTGTTAGATCCTTAGCGGATTTTAATAGGTAAGGATCTGATCTCTACTTGGCATAGATCGGATCCTTACTAGCTGGATTGTGTTTTATCCACAACGACTCAAAGATACGATGATTTTTGGCCGAATTGAACATGAAATCCAGTACGTGTAAGCAGATTTTGAGCAGTAGTTGGTATAATATGGATCCAAAATCATGTCTAAGTTAGTAAAAAAATGATCTCACCTTGGTTTTTTTGTTCAGATCACTTTTTTACTAACTTAAA
Source organism: Pseudoalteromonas sp. McH1-42 (assembly GCF_022347845.1). NCBI lineage: Bacteria > Pseudomonadati > Pseudomonadota > Gammaproteobacteria > Alteromonadales > Pseudoalteromonadaceae > Pseudoalteromonas > Pseudoalteromonas sp. McH1-42. The sequence goes on from NZ_JAKRFU010000038.1 coordinate 40,835, forward strand.
CAATTAACTTTTGATCGTGAATGTGTTGTCATTAACCGTCACAAAATTCTGGAAGTAATAAAATGAGCCGCAAGGTAAACATCTCCGTTGATAATTTACCTGATTCCCTTAGAGGTCAGATCCATGGTGTTGAAAGTGCAACCGATAACGAGAGTTTAGCGTTGTTTACTGATAACAAAGATGTACGCGTTTCGCTGGAAAGTCCTAATCATGGTTTGCGAGCTTACTCAAATACTTTCAATCATTACGACCTTTGGGGGCGATTCGTTCGTTCGGGCTATAAAAAGTTGCCTTTAGAAGAAGCACCAAAGAAAACAATTATTTCCAGACGTATTTCGGAAAAGGTCGATGGCATACTGTACGATGGTGAATTAAAAATCACTCCAGCGGTTGTGAGTAGTAAAAAGGATGGCGAAGAAGCTGAGTTTTTAGTTTGGCCATCAGACAGAGAAGAGAAGGTTGAGCGGGCATTAATTCGTCTTGCTTCAAAAGGCAAGATAGTTAAAATCAATTTTAAGTCCGGTATTCAATATGCGGTAATTTTCTCTATGAATGAGCTGGCTCAAGAGCTAAAAGCTGTTGGTCAATCAATGCCTTATCCACAGATTAAAGAGTCATTGGAAGCCCTTCAAGGGTCGAAACTTTCGTTCAAATATAGGGCTACGGATACTAAAAGTACAGATATCGATGACTCTTTTTACGAGTCAAATATGAACTTTTTGTCCTCATTGCATTTTAGTGGTAAGAAAGGTCAGGGTGGAAACGTTAAATGTGTGGCCTGCCTTAATGCTTTTGTTCATAACATGATCGATAATTTAGAATACAAGGGTTATTACTTCAATAGCGCGCAAGAGCTTAAGCGAGGCCTATCTCGCTGGATGATGCTACGTTTGTATCACTTGTGGCGATATGCAGCTCCTGGTAAAACTTACCATTTTCGGCTTTTATCCATTATGGAAAAGTACGGTTCTATTTACCCAGATGATGAAATAACCGACAATAAACTGAAAGCGTTACGTCGAGATATGACGACAACAATGAAAGATCTGATCGAAAAAGGCGCTATATCGGAGTACCATATTTCAAATGTAAAAGATGATAAAAGTGGTAAAATCATTGATTATGTGTACGAAATGCATCCATCTGCACAGTTCTGTGATGAGATATTAGCACTAAATAAACATAATAAACGCATCGAAATTCAAGGTGGTAAGCGGATCGTTGAAAATGCGGAAGTTATTGATGAAGATACGCTCGAAGAAATAGTGAAAAAGTAGCCGTTTAATAAAATAAACAATGCTTTTTGGTTTTACTCTTAGAACGCTTTATTATGTTAAATAGTCAGGTGTTCTTTAATATTTTACTAATTCCCCTAAAAGATTGCGCATTTTTTCTCTTTGCCTCGTTAAAAATTTTTTTAATAATGTAGGTGGAGTTGTGTTTTTAGTGGAGTATTAAGTTTTATGATGTGTTCTTTTTTGTGCATTGCTTATTCCTTTGGTTGGCCAGGTAAGAATGCTCCTTACTAATTTGTCTCTTCTCACGGGCTCAAAAGAACGATGATTTGGTCAGCCTTTTTAAACTGGCGAAATGATTTATGGTGAATATGCGCCATTTAATTACTAAACTAATGATGTGTTCTTTTTCTCATTGGTTGACGGAAAAGGGTTGGCCTGTGTGAGAATGCCTCTTACTCTTTTCACGGGGTCAAAAGAACAACGATTTGGTATGCTTTTTAAACTAAGAAATTGGTGCATAGTGAGTATCGAATTTGTATTTGTATCTTAATTTAATGATGTGTTCTTTTTCTGTGTTATCTGTTCCTTTGGTTGATGGAATTGGGTTTGCCCGGGTGAGAATGTGCCTCGCTAGTTTGTCCCTGGTCACCGGGTCAAAAGAACGATGATTTGGTATGCTTTTTAAACTAAAGAATTGGTGCATAGTGAGTATCGAATCGGTATTTGTGTCTTAATTTAATGATGTGTTCTTTTTCTGTCTATTATCTATCTCATTGGTTGAAGGAAAAGGGTTGGCTTGTGTGAGAATGCGCCTCACTAGTTTGTCTCTTTTCATAGGTTAAAAGAATAACGATTTGGTATGCTTTTTAAACTAAAGAATTGGTGCATAGTGAGTATCGAATCGGTATTTGTGTCTTAATTAAATGATGTGTTCTTTTTATATGTTATCTGTTCCTTTAGTTGATGGAATTGGGTTGGCCCGGGTGAGAATGCGCCTTACTAGTTTGTCCCTGATTACGGGGTCAAAAGAACGATGATTTGGTCAGCCTTTTTAAACTAAAGAGATGATCTATGGTGAGTATAGAATCGGTATTTGTGTCTTAATTTAATGATGTGTTCTTTTTCTGTCTATTATCTATCTCATTGGTTGAAGGAAAAGGGTTGGGTTGTGTGAGAATGCCGCTTACTAGTTTGTCTCTTTTCACAAGGTTAAAAGAACAACGATTTGGTATGCTTTTTAAACTAAAGAATTGGGCATAGTGAGTATCGAATCTGTATTTGTATCATTAATTTAATGATGTGTTCTTTGTTGTGCGTTGCTTATTCCTTTGGTTGAAGGAAAAGGGTTGGGTTGTGTGAGAATGCCGCTTACTAGTTTGTCTCTTTTACAAGGTCAAAAGAACAACGATTTTGTGTGTTATCTGTTCCTTTGGTTGATGGAATTGGGTT
>NZ_JAKRFU010000039.1:0-25516 GCF_022347845.1 Pseudoalteromonas sp. McH1-42
CGTCAATCAGGGCAGCCAGAACTGGGTTGACGAAAAAGACTGGATCGAAGTCGAACACAATTAATATCAAAAGGGCACAATTGAGTGCCCTTTTTTGTGATGATCTTCGTGCTTTAACTGTCGTATACTAAGGTAAGCGTTAGATTTTTTGTTTTTAAGGAGTAAACCATGCTGAGCCAATTTAAAAAATACCTTGTCAGCACCAGGACCTTTGCCGTCGTGGCAAGTTTACTGATGCTCAGTGCCTGTGGCACCACCCCGGACTGGGATTACGACAAGTCTGTTGAATTTACAAACTACAAAACCTATGCCTGGTCAGCAGAAGCCAGCCTGCAAGCTCGGCCGCAAAATTATCAGATCAACGGGTTAATGGAAAAACGCATTCGTAATGCCATTACTGAGCAAATGGCAAATCAGGGATTCAAGCTGGTTGATGCCACAGTGGCTGATATACTGATCAACTATCATGTCGCAGTTGATAAAAAACTGGAAGTGGATACTTTTAAAGTCAGCTATGGTGCGCGTTGGAGCTACTGGGGTTGGGGGGTAGACCACCATACGACAGCAAGAGAGTACAAGGTAGGCACACTTGTGGTAGACATTATTGACCGCACTTCTAATCAGCTGGTCTGGCGCGGTGCCAAAGAAAGCAGAATACGTGCTAAACAAACGCCGGAGCAACGTACCGAGTCTATTAACAAAACCGTTACTGAAATCCTGGCTAACTTCCCACCTGAAATCCAGCACTAAATTATCATTCATAAGCCGGTGTTATCTGTACGATATCACCGGCTATATAATGTCCAAACCAGGTTCAGTTAGAATTTATAACCAAACTTCAGGTAGGCCTGACGACCCAGAGCACTGTGGGTTTTGTTATCAATCCCCATCGACTCAGATGGAGCCAGCGGCGCCTCTTCATTCAACAAATTTGACGCACCTAAGGTTACTGTTAGTTTGTCGTAACCGACATAACTGACACTGGTATCAACCGTCGTCCAGGAGTCAATTTCATACTTGTTCCCATTGCTGTCTGCCAGATCTAAATTCTTATCGACATAATTGAAACTCAGGTTGGCAACAAAGTCATCCATTGACCAATCAACCCCTGCTGTCCAGCGGTATTTCGGGTGCTGATACTCACCATTAAGATCTTCTACGACGGTGCTGGTATTGCCGGCGTCATCACTTTCCAATGACTGCTCTTCAAAATTCAGCGTATAAGTCAGATTGTAATTGAAGCGGAACTCACCCATATCAGACGTATTCAGCAAATATTCGATGTCCAGATCTAAACCATCCGTTTCTCGGCCACCAATATTCACAAAGGTATCGTTGATTGTCAGGATTTGACCTAAGGTACTTCCCTGATTCGGTGCACGCACCACCAGATTCGGATCGGTACCACAACAATCAACCAATTTCTGAGCACCAATTTTCTTAATCAGATCTTCCTGATCATAGTTCCAATAGTCCACGCCAATGCTGAAGGTATCCGTCGCCTGCCAAATCACGCCCAGATTGAAGTTTTCCGACTCTTCTGGCTGCAATTGCTTATTACCTGCGACGATTGCTGTATATTCAGTCGGTGAACAATCGGCATCATCACCTGTTTGTTTACAACGCTCTTTATCAATCACGCTTGGTGATTCATCAGTGCGACCCAGATGTAACTGAACAAGCGAAGGAGCACGGAATGCTGTTCCCCAGGAGCCGCGAACTACCACAGAATCGATGGGCGTCCAGCGAAATGCCACCTTAGGATCGGTCGTATTACCGAAATCGCTATAGTCTTCATGACGTAGTGCAAGTTGAAGCTCTAAGTTCTCCAGTAACGGGGCACTGAATTCCGCGAATATTGCGGTATTATCGCGGTCACCATTCGCCTGAGTCGCTTCTGTACCAAAGATCTCTCCTCGGATATACTGACTATCCGGGTTATCTTCAATTTTTTCATAGCGGTGCTCAAAACCAAATGCCGCCGACACATAACCATCCCCAAATTCAAACAATTCACCAGAAATAGTACCGTCTAATGACTGCATAGTGGATGAGCCGTAACGCGTTGTAGTGGTCTCAAAGAAATCCAACCCTGCCTGTGTATTCGTGCTGGGTTCAAACGGGTTCCAAAGCCCTGTATCAATTGCTTGCTGGGCACGCAATTTGTTCGGGAAACCATCGAAGCCTTTTTCAACAGCACTGGAACGAATAGCGGAATACGCAAACTCCCACTCCCAGTCCTGCCACTGACCTCGCATACCCATCACAGCGCGATAGTATTCTGAGTCGACGTCTTTCTTTCGGTTACCAATGTCTACGGTACGACGGCGCATTGAGATATCCACACCATGCAGGTAATGACCGGGCTGATCAGCTAAGGGGTGATTAGGGTTATCACCTGCCATATTCAGCTCCGTAAAGCTCGGGCTACCGGCCCCCTGGATAAAGGTTGAGGCATGTTGCGCTGAAAATTCCGCAAAACCTTCGACACCGTCCATGATCTCCTGTACACCATTATAGTTAAAAGTAACTCGCTCAGTTGAAGGCACTAAACTCATATGTGGTGCATAATCATAACGACAAACTTCGTTTATGATCATATCAGCCGGGCAAACATCATTTCCCCACACGTCAGCGAACAAAGTTTGACGAACCTGAGTTCCATCATCTTCTGTGCGCACTACGGGCAGCCGCTCCCACTGCTCGTCCGTCAACATACTACGCACCACTTCAATGCTGCCAGGGAAGCCCGACGAACTCAGTGAGTTATTACCGCCCCGGAAAGTTTGATCAGCCGTAGCTGTATAATCTCTGTCTGAATAAAAAATATCGCCGCGCTTAAAGTAGTCAAGCGTAAAGTTGTGATGACCTTTACTGGTTGAGTTACCCCATAATAACGTGAAATTCTGCTCTTCTCCGCCACCGTCTGAGGTATCAGAAATTTTAGCCGCCACCTCAAAACCATCGATGTCGTTGCGCAGGATAATGTTAATCACCCCTGCAACCGCATCTGAACCATAGGTTGCCGATGCCCCGTCTTTTAACACGTCAACACGCTTTACTGCTGAAACCGGTATAGTGTTTAAATCAACAAATGACGTTTCAATGTCTTTTGCAAACGGACTGACCGCAACCCGTCGCCCGTTAATCAATACCAAAGTAGATGATGCCCCAAGCCCACGAAGCGCAACGCTGGAGCCACCGTTTGCCGTATCATCACTCGAGTTTCCTTGTGTACTAAAAGTACCAGTACCTGCGACTGGCAACTTTTGTAACGCACCTATCAGGTCGGTTGAACCTGTTGCGGCCAGATCAGCCGCAGAGATGCTTTGTACTGGCGAAGGTCCTTCCATATCAGAGCGCTTAATATGCGAACCTGTAACTTCTATACGTTCTACTTCACCCTCTTCAGCCTTCGCTGCTTGTAGGCTACCTGCAAGTACTGTTGAAACTGCCAGTGCAGTGAGTGTAATCCCCTTTTTCATTCTTCCTCTTCTCCATAGTGTTAATTATATTTGTAATTGCAAATATTTTATAACACACAGAAAACAACTTAAGAACACATAAATACAAAACATCAAACTTAAAAAACAAAAAAGGTTATAGATTAAGCAAACACTAGATTTTCACGGCCCAAGAGTGAATTTTTCGCTGAGATCAAAAAGCCCGGCATACCAGGCCGGGCTTTTAATTGCATTGATAGCAAATATTTAGATAGCAGTATTATTGATATTTTTAATAAACTGCTTAACAGGTACATCGTTACACTTCAGGTTACGAGCCTGATGACGGTATTTATCCAGGCTAGATAGTCCCTCTTTAGCCGCCTTAAGACATAATTCAGTTGCAACCGTTCCATTTTTAGCCACAAGCTTTACTTTTGCTTGCTCATTCGCCGACTCAGCTTTAACTTGCTTGGCAAATGAACGAATGTCTTCGCCGTTACACTCAAGTGTTTTAGAAAAACGTGATACGAACACACCGTGCTTGGAACCATACGCACGTGCAGCACTCAGACCTTGCTCTGCCGCGATGGCGCATACTTTAGATTCTGGTGATGCATTGCCGCTCACAACCTGTGCGCCAGCAGAAGCAGAAAAAGATGCAATCGAGATCAGTGTAACAAGAGAGAGAGACTTAAACATAATTTACCCCAAATGAACGAATTGGTGCGCATTATATATACAAGATATTCCGTGTAAATGGTAAAAACAAACTTTCCTGATCATTTAATAGCCTATTCACAACTCCCTAATCAGGCGCTTTAAAGCGGTTACAATTTTCGCGTTCATTAACAAATCAACGCATCATAAATACCACTTTATGGAACGCAAATCACACCCACAGTTAAGCTGTCTTCAAGCCCAATTACTAACAATGTAAAATCGCACTACCCTCTCCATTCACGCAGACATAAGTGATAGACTTACCATCACTTTATTCTGCACATTAAAGAACAACAACTATGAAAGTTATCTCATTCAATATAAATGGTCTGCGTGCCCGCCTGCATCAACTCCAGGCTCTGATCGACAAGCATCACCCTGATGTCATCGGTTTGCAGGAAATTAAAGTCCATGATGAAGCCTTCCCAGTTGCTGACGTTGAAGCGATGGGCTACCACGTCTATTTTCACGGTCAAAAAGCCCACTATGGTGTAGCACTGCTCTCAAAAAAGCCGGCTAAACAGATCCAAAAGGGATTCTTAACAGACACAGAAGAATCACAAAAGCGCATGATAATCGGCACCTTTGAAAGCGATAGCGGTGAAGATGTTACGGTTATGAATGGTTACTTCCCGCAGGGTGACAACATTAACCACGAAACCAAGTTTCCGTATAAACGTCAATTTTATGTGGATTTGATGACCCACCTGGAAAACACTGCCGATAACAGTGAGCATTTAATTGTAATGGGTGACATTAATATTTCTCCTGTCGATCTGGATATTGGCATCGGTGAACCTAATCGTAAGCGCTGGCTAAAAACGGGTAAGTGTTCATTCCAGCCCATAGAACGTGAATGGCTGCAAACCTTACTCGACTGGGGCCTGAAAGATACTTTCCGTGAGCTAACACCGGATGCAAGCGAAAAGTACTCGTGGTTCGACTATCGTTCTAAAGGGTTTGACGACAACCGCGGCCTGCGCATCGACGTTGTCCTTGCCACTGCGCCATTGATGGCCAAATGTGTTGAAAGTGACATCGACTATGAGCTGCGCGGTATCGAAAAACCATCAGATCATGCGCCAGTCTGGGCGACTTTTGACCTGTAACTGACATGTTCACAGCACTCATGGCCATGGGCTTATTCGCCCTGAGCTTCAACAAACAGCAGTACCAGGCATTGCTACAAACACCGGCAAGACAAACCGGCGTACTCGCATGTGCTCTGGTGCTGGCGTTGCTGTGGCAGATCCAGGCTGGCATCTTGCCACACCTGTCCATCCATATATTGGGGATCACTGCAGCAACTCTCACGCTCGGTTGGCATATGGGCCTGTTATCCACCACACTCGCAACTTTGCTCAGTTATTTCTTTGGCCCCATGCCCATCGATAACTTGTGGACATTCTGGCTATTTACCGCGCTACTTCCGGTTTACCTCAGCTACAGCCTGTTTTTACTCTGTTATCACTTTCTCAATCGCCATTTCTTTGTCTATATCTTTGTCTGTGCATTTTTGTGCGGAGGCCTGGTTGCAGCCAGTAAAATAGCGATAAGTGCACTATATTACCTGAGTATCGGCCTTTATGACTGGCCTGTGCTGGTCGACAATTATATCTTTTATGCGATCATCATGTGGTTCCCGGAAGCCATGCTTAATGGCATGGCCATCACCTTACTGATCACTTACCGCCCATACTGGGTTAAAACTTTTTATGATAGGGATTACTTAGATAAATGACGCTACATTATCGCTGCCCCATTTGCTCAGCGCCTTTGGCTGAGCAACACAAAACGCTGCATTGTGAGCACAATCATCAATTTGATGTAGCGAAAGAAGGGTATGTTAATCTCCTCCCGGTCCAGTTTAAGAAATCCCGTCAGCCGGGTGATAATTTGGATATGGTTCAGGCTAGGCGAAACTTTTTTGCCACCGAGCACTATCAATTTTTACAAACTCATCTGGCGCGCACCATAGCCGCGCTGCCCTGTGGTTCTGTTATCGATATGGGCTGTGGAGAGGGCTTTTATACCCAGGCAATTGCCAACGCCCTGCCTGCAACCAGCCAGGTATTTGGTGTAGACATCTCAAAACCGGCTATCCGTTATGCGGCAAAACGCTACCCTCAGGTCCAGTTCAGCGTTGCTTCGATCAAAGATGCACCGTTTGTGGAACATGAAGCAGATGTGTTGCTGAGTGTTTTTGCGCCGGTATTTGCTGATGAAATGGCCCGTTTACTCAAACCTGATGGCCAGTTGCTGGTTGTCAGCCCTGGTCCTAAGCACTTGTACGAGCTTAAAACACATATTTACGATGAAGTGAGATTACATGACGCACCGGATTGCCCACAGGGCTTTACTGAAGTAGTTCAGGAGCACCTCGAACAGACGCATAAAGTCTCAACAGACGTCATTAAGCACTTGATCAAAATGACGCCTTTTGCGTGGAAGTTTAAAGAAAGCCATTACCAGACATTAGAGCAGGCAAACTTCCACGAAGTAACGTTTTCTTTTCTGATCACTCGCTATCAAAAATCTGAACAGATGACTGATTAATCCTTTTAGAACAAAAAAACCTCTGACATGTCAGAGGTTTTCTTTTGCAAATGCTTTGTCCATTTTTTCAAACATATCGTTTAGCAGTTTCGCCAATTCACGATACTTGGGATCTCGTGCAGCATCGGCCTGATACCCATTAGCCACCATTTTGTGATAAAGCTCCTTATACCAACTATTCAAAGCCGGATTCAACCGTGTATCAGCCCGCTTACCCAGCCAGAGCAACCCCTGGACAGGCAAAGACAAGAAGAACAACGCAATCGTAATAGCCTGAGGTAAATAAGCCATTCCCAAGTATGAAGTCTGGATAAAGACCGAAATAATCGCCAGCGCAGGCATCACCTGAAGGGCAAACTCAGTGGCTTTGATCACTCTGAATTCGGGAAATAACAGCGTCAATTCCTTGCGCATTGGCCATTCTTTGGCGTACTGACGTCCAAGTTGCACTTGTGAAATAAGACTTTTCTGCATCATAACTCCCGGGTGCGAGGGAAAACTCTCTGCGCATTATATTGATTTAAAACCGCAACGGGCAACTTACATTTAGTCAATTCCAGGAAACCAAGCAACACCATTAACCCATTGCTTACCTGCCATCGACTAGCGCTTGCTTAACAATCAATAAAACTCGCAATAAAACACGATAAACCAATATCGATGGCCTAACGTTTCTCAAAAAAATCGGGTAAAATTAACTTTATACTCGTCAATTATACCTTAGTCTAATATTAAGCTAAACGCGCCTTTTCATTTAGCTTAATACGCAATAACAGTTATTGTCAAAACGGATAGTCATTATGTCATCTACCCATGTTCTGGTACTCAATTGTGGCAGCTCCAGCCTCAAGTTCGCAATCATAGACCCAACAACCGCTCAGGAACACCTTTCTGGCCTCGCTGAACGCCTTGGCGAAGACAGCCCACAAATTAAATATAAACACGATGGCGAAAAACACATCATCTCACTCAATGCAGGCGATGCACATCAAATTGCTATCGACAAACTCGTCGAGCTGGTCAAATCCCTGGGTCTGGACAAAGAACTGGTTGCCGTGGGTCATCGCGTCGTACATGGCGGTGAGCACTTCACACAATCCGCACTGATAGATGACACAGTACATCAGGCCATCGTTAAAACAGCGGATCTGGCGCCATTGCATAATCCAGCTAACCTGTTGGGTATTGACGCAGCAACGCAGGCATTTAGCCACTTACCCCAAATTGCCGTCTTTGATACTGCGTTCCATCAGAGCATGGCTCCCAGTGCCTACCTGTACGCTTTGCCTTATGACCTGTATAAAACCCATGGTATTCGTCGCTATGGTTTCCATGGTACCAGCCACTACTTTGTATCGACTCAGGCCATCAAAGCATTAGGGCTTGAGCAGAAAAGTTCTCGTATTATTACTGCGCACCTCGGTAATGGGTGCTCAGTGTGTGCGATAAAAGACGGAAAATCCGTCGATACCAGCATGGGGCTCACGCCACTGGAGGGTCTGATCATGGGCACTCGCAGTGGCGACATCGATCCAGGGCTTTTCTCCTATCTGGTTAATCAGCTTAATTACAGCGTTGAGCAAGTCGACACGTTACTGAACAAACAAAGTGGCCTGTTGGGGATCAGCGAATTGTCTAATGACTGCCGCACCATTGAAGAAGCGGCAGCGGACGGACACCCACAAGCAACGCTGGCACTGGAGATGTTCTGTTATCGCTTAGCTAAACAAATTGCCAGTTTTGCCGTGCCTCTGGGTGGCGTAGATGCCGTGGTGTTCACCGGCGGTATTGGCGAGAATTCAGATGTGATCCGGGCAAAAGTTGTCGAGCAACTCGGGTTCTTGGGTATGACCATTGATAAGACAGCAAACCTGGATGCTCGCTTTGGCAAACAGGGCGAAATTACACGCACAGGTACTGGCCCCAAGGCATTAGTCATCCCTACCAATGAAGAGTGGGTGATTGCCCATGATGCAGCGCAACTGGCACAGGAGCAATAAGCCATGAGCCGTCGTATTATGTTAATCCCTATTTCCACCGGTGTTGGCTTAACGTCAGTGTCAGTTGGGATAGTCCGTGCGCTAGAACAAAAAGCCGTTGCGGTTAACTTTTTTAAACCGATTGCACAACCACGAAAAGAAGACACCGGCCCTGAAAAATCAACTTTAATCGTACAACAAGGCTCTTCGATTTCTCCACCAAAACCGTTTGAGCTCAGCTACGCAGAGCAAATGATCGGTGACGGGAAAGGCGACGATTTACTGGAAGAAATTGTTGAGCGCTTTGAAAGCGCTATCAACCCGGGTGAAGTAGCTATTATCGAGGGGATGGTCCCTACCCGCCGTCAGCCTTATGCAGGTCGTGTCAATCGGGAAATCGCGCAAACGCTCGGTGCGGACATCGTATTTGTGCTCACCCCGGGTAATGACAGCAATGATCAACTCGAGGATCGTCTGGAGATTGCCGCCGGTAACTATGGTGGCGTCGACCATCCGCGGGTACTGGGTTGCATCTTTAACAAAGTAAACGCACCGTTGGACGAAGATGGCCGAGCGCGCGCAGATCTGGTTGATCAACATGAGCCCGAGCAGCTTGAAAATGAACTGAACAGGCTCGCCTCGTTACCCGTCTTCCGTAAACACCCATTTATGTTGCTGGGCGCTATCCCCTGGGACTTTGACCTTGTTGCGCCACGTGTCGTTGATCTGAGTAATTACCTGGGTGCAGAAGTGATAAACGCAGGAGACATGGCGCACCGACGTTTAAGACGCGTGACCTTTTGTGCCAGAACAGTGTCAAATATCCTGAACCATTTTACGCCAGGTGCACTCTTGGTTACGCCGGGTGATCGTTCTGACATTCTCGTTGCTGGCTGTCTGAGTGCCATGAACGGCACTAAGCTGGGTGCCATTTTGCTCACCGGTGGTTTCAAACCAGAAGCCAAAATCATGGAGCTGTGTGAGCAGGCTATGGCAACTGGCCTGCCTATCTTGGCGACCACAGCCGATACCTGGCGAACATCTTTGCTGCTGCACAATTTCAACATGGAAGTGCCTGCTGACGATGAACAGCGTATCGACAAAGTAAAGCAGCATAACGCTGATAACATTGATGCTGAATGGCTGGATTCGTTGGCTCAGGGTGTAGCCCGAACACGAAAATTATCGCCGCCAGCCTTTCGCTTCTTATTGACCGATTCTGCGCGAAAAGCAAATAAGACCATAGTACTGCCGGAAGGTAACGAGCCTCGTACAATTAAAGCGGCAGCAATTTGTGGCGAGCGTGGGATTGCTAAAACGGTACTACTGGGTGAGCGCGAAGAGATAGAACGTATCGCTGCACAACAAGGTGTTGAGCTCAACGACAATGTCACCATTCTAGACCCGCAGGAAGAAGTTGAGAAGTACATTGCACCTATGGTTGAACTGCGCAAAAACAAAGGCCTGACTGAAGTGGTCGCTGCTGAGCAGTTACAAGACAATGTGGTACTGGGAACTATGATGCTGGCTGAAGATAAGGTCGATGGCCTGGTATCAGGTGCAGTCAACACCACTGCAAACACGATCCGTCCGCCACTTCAGCTCATCAAAACGGCCCCGGATTCATCCCTGGTTAGCTCCGTGTTCTTTATGCTGCTGCCCGATCAGGTCCTCGTTTATGGTGACTGTGCCATTAACCCTGATCCAACCGCAGAGCAACTGGCTGATATCGCGATTCAATCTGCTGAGTCTGCCGCCGCATTTGGCATTGAGCCCAAAGTGGCCATGATCAGTTATAGTACGGGTACTTCTGGCCAGGGGGCTGACGTAGACAAGGTACGTGAGGCAACCCGCATTGCGCAGGAAAAACGCCCGGATCTCGATATTGACGGACCGCTACAGTACGACGCTGCTATCATGGAAAATGTGGCACGTAAGAAAGCGCCGAACAGTAAAGTTGCAGGCAAGGCGACAGTGTTTGTATTCCCGGACCTCAATACTGGTAACACCACCTACAAAGCCGTTCAGCGGAGTGCCGATCTGATCAGTATTGGACCCATGCTACAAGGTATGCGTAAGCCCGTGAACGACCTTAGCCGTGGTGCACTGGTTGATGATATCGTGTATACCATTGCACTGACCGCAATCCAGGCGGGACAAAACGACCACTAACATCTCCGGATTACCCGTAGTCTAATTCGGGAAGTTCGCCTACTTCCCGAATTATAACCTGACAGGCTGTGCAGCCAACGGAAAAAGGTTTCTTTTGGCCATGCTTGACTATACTATTACAGAGTCACAGGTGTCGGGACTCGGATATGTCGAAGCAAACATTACAGGTATTGCCACACAATTTTACCATCCATAGTCTGGATAGTGATCAGGCTGTGCCCGCCGAAGTAATATCAGCTGAGATCTTCTTCATCGCCAAAACCTCTGAAGAACTCTCAATTGTCTGCCCCAGCGACCTGGTTTTTAATAGTTTCGCCACTGAGCCACACTGGCGCGCACTGGAAGTCATTGGCCCACTTGGGTTTTCACTCACTGGCATCATGGCCAATATATCTGGCGTCTTGGCCAGTGCCAATGTCTCCATTTTTTCCATTTCCACCTACGACACTGACTATATTCTGGTTAAAGAAGCCCAACTTCCTGACGCTATTAAGGCGCTCAAAAAAGACGGATACCTGTTTGTCTGATGCATTTATCACAGCAAATTAATTACGCCCCCATTGCCCAAATTGCTAACCCAATCATGCACATTGCCAGCCCCTTTACGGGCAAGGTCCACCCTGCAAGTCAGCACCCAGAGGCATTATTTTCAAGCGGTATGCTGGGCCCCGGAGTCTGTGTAAAATTGAATTCGGCGATGATGCTGGCACCCTGCCCTGCCAAGGTAGAAAAAATCAGTCAACATGGCTGTGAGTTTGTCCTGAGAACAAAATCGGGATTGCTCCTGCTATTGCACCTTCTGATCCCGGCAGAGTACCGCAGAACAGAACACCTCATCCAGCACAGCTATGGCAAAAAGCACGTCGCGATGGGAGATATCTTGTGCTACTTCGATGTACCGAGCGATGTTGATGTGCTGGGCACCCTGTTATTGCTCAATGCAGACAAACTGGGACCATGTTATTATCCTTTAAATCAAGTCACTGCGGGTAAAGATCCGCTTATCACATTATCCAGAGCATGTAATTTATGACCACCATTATGTACGGTATCAGCAACTGCGATACGATTAAAAAAGCAAAGAAATTCCTTGAACAAAACGACATCAATTACACCTTTCACGACTACCGCAAAGACGGGCTCGACGCGCAAATGCTAGCTGAATTTGTTGCGGCACTGGGCTGGGAAAACGTACTGAACAAACGTGGTACTACCTATCGTGGACTCAGCGATGAAGACAAACAAAACCTGGACGCTGACAGTGCACAAACACATATGTTAGCCGCCCCCGCCATGATAAAGCGCCCTATTCTGCTGCACGCAGGCCAATATCACCTGGGCTTTAAAGCGCCGCAATATCAGGAAATTTTCTCGCTATGAGTGAGACACACAGTGACGTAGTCGCACTGGCCAGGGCACTTATCCAGCGCCCTTCAGTCACCCCTGAGGATGCCGGGTGTCAGGCAATGATTAATGCTCGCCTGAGTGCGCTGGGGTTTAATGTCGAAGAGCACTTCTTCGTTGATACGCTCAATACCTGGGCACGCAAAGGAGATGAGGGGCCACACTTTTGCTTTGCAGGCCACACCGACGTGGTGCCCGTTGGCAACGAACGTGACTGGCAATACCCGCCTTTTTCAGGTGAAATCCACGACGGTATGCTGCATGGCCGTGGTGCTGCCGATATGAAAGGCTCACTGGCTGCTATGGTGGTGGCGACTGAACGTTTTGTCACGCGTTTTCCAGACCACAAAGGGTCGATCAGCTTTTTAGTAACCTCTGACGAGGAGGGCCCCTTTGTCAATGGCACCACCAAGGTAGTGGATCTGCTTGAAGCAAGAAATGAAAAAATAGACATGTGTTTGGTTGGCGAACCGTCGTCCAGGGACCAACTTGGTGATGTGGTTAAAAACGGCCGTCGTGGCTCGCTCACGGGACACCTGACCATTAAAGGAGTACAAGGCCATGTTGCCTACCCTCACTTAGCCAAGAATCCAATCCACCTGAGTACACCCGCACTGACTGAGCTCAGCACAGCGCAATGGGATCAGGGCAATGCTTTTTTCCCGGCTACCAGTTTTCAGATCTCGAATATCCACGGCGGCACCGGAGCCGGTAATGTCATCCCTGGCAGCCTGGATGTGCAGTTTAATTTTCGTTTTAGTACCGAAGTCACCGCAGAGCAACTCAAGGCACGTGTGACCGAGATACTCGACAAACATAGCCTTGACTATGAGCTTCACTGGACACTCAACGGTCTGCCCTTTTTGACAGAGCCAGGACCCTTACTGAGTGTAACCCTGGACGCCATCAAAACAGTCACCGGGATTGATTCGAACCCGGAAACCACTGGCGGAACATCGGACGGTCGCTTCATCGCGCAAACTGGTTGTAAAGTGATTGAACTGGGCCCAGTGAATGCCACTATCCATCAGGTCAATGAATGTGTGAGTACGGAATCGCTCGAGCAGCTTGCGGAAATCTATGAGTTAATTCTGGAAAAGCTACTTACATGAGCCAACTCAGCACGCTTGCCTCACAGGCATCTGGCCTCTCCACCAGCCATTTGGTTGAGTTCAATAATGTGTATGTGCACAGTGCCGTACAACGTGATCTCAGCGCGCTTAGCAAAGCTGCCGAGCGCGCTGGATTTGCTTTCAGTATCGCCTCGGCACATCGCGACTTTCATCGTCAGTGCCTGATCTGGAACAACAAGATTAAAGGCATACGCCCGGTATTGAACAATCAAAATGAACCAGTTGACCTGTCTTTGCTATCGCCACAAGCACGTGTTCACGCAATCATGCTCTACTCGGCGCTGCCAGGGGCTAGCCGACATCACTTTGGCACCGATCTGGACGTTTACGCGCGCAACTGTCTGCCTGACGGACAGCAGCTTCAACTCGAACCCTGGGAATATGAGCGAGATGGACCTTTTGGCGAATTTAATGCCTGGCTGAGCAAACATTTGGCAGAATTTGGGTTCTTTCGACCTTATCAGCGTTACCAGGGCGGTGTTGCGGCTGAGCCCTGGCATATCAGTCACCGTAGTTGTGCGACAGAAATGATGACGGCGTTATCGTTGGAAACA
Organism: Pseudoalteromonas sp. McH1-42; assembly: GCF_022347845.1. Classification (NCBI taxonomy): domain Bacteria; kingdom Pseudomonadati; phylum Pseudomonadota; class Gammaproteobacteria; order Alteromonadales; family Pseudoalteromonadaceae; genus Pseudoalteromonas; species Pseudoalteromonas sp. McH1-42. The sequence continues at coordinate 13,965 of NZ_JAKRFU010000039.1, forward strand.
TTGACAACTGTTATCAGTACTCATGACGTTGCAGCGAAGGAAACAATTTTGGCTATGCTGCCAACGCTGTACGACCAGTACGTTGACAACATATGTGACTAAATCAGCAATACAGAATTCGTTATTGCTGACGATAGTGTTCAAAAAACCGCTGCATTCGCTCCATCGCAGGCTCCAGCTCATCCATATGCGGTAAAAACACCAAACGGAAATGGTCCGGCTGGGGCCAGTTGAACGCTCTTCCATGCACCAGCAGAATTTTCTCTTCACGCAACAAATCGAGCATCATTCGCTCATCATTTTTCACATTGAAATGTTGCGTGTCAATTTTGGCGAATGCGTACAACGCCCCCATGGGTTTGACACAAGATACTCCCTGCATATCATTCAGCCCTTGCCACGCAATCTGGCGTTGCTCATATAACCGCCCACCAGGTTGGATCAATGCATCTATCGACTGTACCCCGCCCAAAGCCTGCTGAATTGCAAATTGCGCCGGCACATTGGCACATAAACGCATGGATGCCAGCATATTCAAGCCATCGATGAGGTCTTTCATGGCGGAGACTTTGCCGCTCAGCACCATCCAGCCCATGCGTAAACCTGCTGCCCGATACGTCTTAGCAAGGCCATTAAAGGTGATCACGGGTAGATCATCGCACAATGAAGCAATTGACCAATGCTGGGCACCATCGTAAAGGATCTTTTCATAGATTTCATCGCTGAGCAGCAACAGGTTATGCTCTCTGGCAATATCAATAAGCCCCTCCAGCAAAGCTTTGCTATACACAGCGCCGGTTGGATTATTCGGATTGATCAGTACCAGCGCACGTGTATTGGGGGTAATTTTGGCCCGTATATCAGCCAAATCCGGAAACCAGTCAGCCGCTTCGTCACACAAATAGTGTACCGGCTTCCCCCCTGACAACTTAACAGAAGCGGTCCATAGCGGATAATCAGGAGCCGGGATCAGTACCTCATCGCCATCATTGAGTAGTGCCTGAGTGACCATCTGAATAAGTTCACTCACGCCATTTCCAATAAAAATATTATCTACGCTGATATTTGGCAGATTTTTTTGCTGATAATGCTGATAGACGGCCACTCTCGCAGAATAAAGCCCTTTAGAATCACAGTAACCCTGAGCGTCTGACAAATTACGAATGATATCACGGTGCATATCCTCAGGCATATCAAAGCCAAAGGCAGCCGGATTGCCGATATTCAGCTTGAGAACCTTAGTGCCCTCGTCTTCCATTTTCTTTGCCTGCGATAACACAGGACCACGAATGTCGTAGCACACCCCATTGAGTTTGCTGCTTTTAGTAATTTTTATCATTATTTCTCCCCATTCAGCCTCCTAGAATAGCGCCCCAATGACTGGAAGAAAAGGAGATTTCTTGATGAAGATAAAAACAAGGTTTAAGGGAAAGTAGAGTGATTTTACAAAAAAAGAATAAGCTGCCAGTAACGAAAAAAACAGCTCATCATGAGTAGTGAGCTGCCTATTGGAGCAACGCTCGTACGCGAGCGAAGCACATCATTCTATGCATTGGCCATCAACCATTGCTGCAATTTTACAGTAGAGCCAGCTACCTGTTGAGATAAGTTGCCTAACGACTCTTTGGCAGAATTGACATCTCCCTCAAGCAGAAACAGCTCAATCTCACGGGCACTGTCAGACAAACTCATTGCACCAAACTGTGCCGCATTCGATTTTAGGCTGTGCGCATTGCGTGTCGCTGCCTCCAGATCTCCAGGTAACGACTCACGGACTTCACGTTCCAGTCGTTCAAATTCACTGATGCAAAATACTAAGGTGTCTGAAAATTGCTCACCTAACAGGGACTGCATCGTATCCAGGCAAGCTTCATCAATTATTACATTCATATTAGTCCTTTTCATTATCAGGCTAACAAACCCAGCAAAAGCCTCTCTATATTGTTAATGCTAGCTAAGAGGGTCCTAAACTGCAAACTATGATATGATCTGTAACAGAAAAAACAGTAAAATAATGCGATGAAACGAGCCTTTTGCGACCACTGCCACTTTCCATTACGGACATGCGTTTGCCCATTCCTGGGCAGCCTCATTCACAATCGCTGTAAGATAGTGGTATTACAACACCCCAGTGAGGTCAAAGTAGCCAAAAACACCGTTCGATTACTGTCACTACAACTCAGTAATATCGAGGTCGTTCAAGGGGAATCTGAAGCCGACTTTAGCGATATCCGTAGCCGACTGAAATCGCAAGTCTGTGCCCTGCTTTATCCCTCTGAAAACGCAATGACGCTCGATGAAACGAGAGTTCAGCAAGAGCAGCCAAACATAGAAACATTGGTCGTGCTAGACGGTACCTGGAAGAAGGTACACAAAATGCTCATGCTTAATCCCTGGTTGATGAGCCTGTCACATGTGTCGTTCGCGAACTTGCCTGAAAATCAGTATCATATTCGTAAAGCTGAGCAGGCATTCAGCCTCTCGACCCTAGAAGCGACCGCCCATTTTTTACACCTTTATGAACAGATCTCACCAGCCCCTTTCTATCAGGCGCTGGCTGGTATGATTGAGCAACAGACCAGACACATGCCAGATCACGTAAAGCTTAGGTATCTGAGTGACGAATAACAGGTCGACTAACCGATTAAAACGCCAGTTTTTCCGTAATGGTCCGGATTATCGCTTTGGCGATCAAGCCAGTTTTGATGAAATCAAAACCACTTTCGGTTTTAAAACCATTACCTTAGGCGCCTGGGTGAGTAAGGAAGAGCAGTACATTGCAGCTAACCTGCTCTACGATGCGCTGGCTGATCTTACTCAGATCTTGTCACTGCCCCCTGTTGCGATTGGTTTACGAGGTACATTGAACCTGGCCTTCGGTAGCGGTGGACAGGCCGGTGTGCAGGCCCATTATGACAGCAACAAGCGTACCCTGGCACTGGCTAAGAACGCAGGAGGCGGTGCACTCGCGCACGAATGGTGGCATGCTTTTGACCACTACATTGCCAAACACATGTTCCATGAGGCGCGCGCGCACGACTTTGCATCCGCACTTTGGCTGGTGCAGCCGCCTATACTGTCACACCCGCTTAATGAGCAGCTCGATGCATTATTTCGCTTGTTATTTCTGAGCAGTAGCGCAAACGAGCCGAGTGATTATTTTAAACATGCGGTGTTGCTGGATAAAGCACGTGGTGGCCAGTATTATGCGAGACCACAGGAGCTAACCGCACGCGCATTTGAATGGGTCGTCGCGAATCACCCCCAAATCCATAATGCTTTTTTAGTGGACGACGTACTCGACTCCACATTACAGCTCCAGGGCGGCTTTCCCGACCCCAGCATCGCGGCAGCAACGCTCACAGCCACAACTAACTATTTTCAGATGCTAGGTGCTGCGTTATATCGTCAAGCGCAATGAATTGTGTTAACCACGCCTTATATTCTTCAAACGGAAGTGGTCTGGAAATATAAAATCCCTGGCCAATATCACAGCCAAACGCTTTCAACATTTGGTAGCAATGCACGCTTTCAACGCCTTCAGCAACTACCATAGAGCCCAAATTGTGTGCCATATCACAGGTCGCCTTGCAAATCGTTTGATTAGTCGCTGAGCTGGCAATATTCATCACAAAACTCTTATCTATCTTTATCTCATCAACTCCAAGCTGGCTCAGGTAAGCCAGTGAAGAATACCCAGTGCCGAAATCATCTATGGCCATTTTGACACCAAGGCGCTTAAAACCATCAATGATCTCATTCAGGTCGACTTCATTAGCAAGAGTTACGGACTCTGTGATTTCCAGCATAAGCTGAGATGGTGCCAAATTTAACTGACTGATTAGGGTTATCAATTGTACCGCCAAATCTTTTCGGCCAATGTCTTTGCCCGAGACGTTGAGTGACAAAACATGTTGCGAATAAATGCTGCACAGCTCGGCTTGTAAAGATAATGCCTGCTCAACCACCCAGTCGGTAATTTCAGGGATCATGCCAGAGGCTTCAGCAATAGGAATAAATTCATCCGGCGGAATAACACCTAACTCGGGATGATGCCAGCGCAACAACACCTCTGCACCAAATACCTCCCCTTGCTGCAACTTAACCTGAGGCTGGAAATACAAGGTAAACTGATTTTGCGAAACCGCATATTTCAGCGAAGACGCCACCTTAACCCGCCGCTCCAAATACAAAGAGTCATTATGATCGAACAACTGCCATTTTTGCGTGCCCAGCGGCCGTGCCGATATCGCCTGTAAAGCACGTTGCATTAATGCTTCGGTGGATTGTGCATGAACTGGGTTACTGGCTACGCCTATTTCAAGCTGATCAACAAGTAACTCTCCTTTAAAATTGATCCCTTCTTCAAAAATTGAAGCCAGCAAGCATGCATATTGCTCAACCTGGCTTAGCTCTAACTTGCCACGCAAGACAATAGCAAACAGGGTGTCATCCAGCCGATAGATCTGCGTTTTGCTGTTCGGCTCAGCGGCGATTGTCACCCGGCCATAGGTATCCAACTGCACTTGTACTTTTTTCAATAAAGACTTGAGCTGAATCGCAGCATAATCCCAGCCCATATTCAGTCTGATCACGCTCAGTACCTTTGGTCGAAACATCACCAATGTGTGATGCTGATGCGTGCTTTGCAAACCATCAAGGGCTTTTTGTAGCATATGTCGATTAGGTAACCCGGTTTCTTTATCATGGTTTGCATACTGGAGTAACAGCAGCTTTTTCTGCCTTTCATGCCAATAGACGAAATAAGCCAACAATAACACATGCCCCGTCAGTAAAGCATGATTGAGCAGGTAGTAGCGTGAACTGGCAAGCACACCCAGCTGACCCAGCATCAGGATCACCAGTAACACCAATGCGGGCGTAAAAACAAGGGCTAGCAAACGCGCTTCGCGTTGATGTTGGGGTGGCTGCACACACAGTATATAGGCCACATAAGCGGTCACAACCAACGCGGCCATCACCTGAAACAACAGCTGGTAACTGGCATGCAGTGGCGCGCTGATACACACCACCAGCAAAAGCGCCCACAGCAAACGCCATAGATAGTACTTATGCTGCTCATTGAGGCGCTTTTGGGCTGTAAAATAATGGAAGAAACACAGCAAGCAAGCCAATGAAAGTAAGAAGAACTGACTATTGTATGTCACCAGTGCACCACTCATCACTGTCGGGAACAACAACACATTTATTCCGCTCTCAGCGCCACTGATAACCGCAATCAGTATGACGTAGCCCGCAATGGCCAGTAACCCAGGCCGGAACTGCGAAACAGCCATCATGACAAGAAAAAAAGCAACAAAATAGATACTGCCCGTCTCAACACCAAACAAGAATACTCTGTGACTAAATAACTGCACAAAGTCGGGTTCTGACGCCATAGAAATGGATAATACCTGGGGATGCGTGCCCTGAGCCTGAATAAAAAGCTGCGCGCTCAGCTCACTTCGTGGCACTTTAATATGCGGCAGTACCGCCTGAGCAGGTGAGGCAAGCTCTTTTGCCGGAGCAATCAGTGTATACTGGATCAGCTTACCTGAGCGCTCAAGATAGAACCTGAGAACCCCCTGGATTGGCTGAGCATATATCACTTGCTCACCTTGTGTATTGGCCGGAATCTCGACGCGTACCCAAGTTGCAATGCCACGCTGCAATTTAATATTCTGATTTGACCCTGACATTTGCGCCGTCATTTGACGGATCTCCGCCAGAGTCAGTTGATTTGTCGCATCATTATAAGTTGTGAGCGAAATTGGCGCCTGATTGCCTGCGAATAGATCACTGGGCTGAGCATGGCTCTCTAAAATCAGGCCTGTCGTTACAATCAACAATACTGCTATCACGCGTATCACGCCTGACCACATCCCAACCTCCTTGAGCAAGTGGTATATATAGCTCAGCCGATCAGCGAACCAGTTGCAGCAGAGGCTTGTTTCGCTGACTTCAGATAAGTACCAACACCACTGTGCGCGTATTCAATTTTGCACATCGCGATGTAGCGGTAATGTTAAGTATGGAAGCTGAAGTTTGAATTGCCAGTATCAAGTTAAAATATTCTCACTGCTGCTGGCATAAGAAGGGGCAAGTAAGACAGCGGTAAGTGGCGTTTGGAGGTGCGCTACTTACTCGCTGGTAGATTTAATCTGCGCTCACGCTATCAGCGATTATCATCACTGATCCGACTTGCGATTGCACTGTTCTGCCCTTTGTATTTCGCATCTTTTCGCATGTTGTAAGGTGCTTCAGCAGGGCTGCTCAGGGTTTCAAAACTCAGTGCGCCTATCTTCATCTTAGGCCTCAGTGCCAATGGTAACTTGCCCGAATTATAAAACTCCAGCACGATATTTCCCGACCAACCCGGATCAATGCGATGTGCCGTTACATGTACCATCAAGCCAAGCCGAGCTAGCGAGGAGCGCCCATCCAGCCAGCCAACTAAATCTGCCGGTAAAGTCACGGATTCATAGGTCATTGCCAACGCCAGCTCACCAGGGTGCAGGAAAAATGCCTGACCATCTTCGAGCACAATTTCATCACTCATGATGGATTCCATTGCAGCATTAATCTGCTCTTTTGGTCCGCTCAGATCAACGTAAGGCGCAGCATGGTCCTGAAACACCCGAAACTTGTTGCCCAGGCGCAGGTCAACGGTAACCCCTGAGATCATCTCATCCGCCGGCGATGGCTGGATTTGAATGTGTTGTTTCTTTATAGCTTGTTTTATGTCTCTGTCAGAGAGTCTCATTAGTTAGTCATCCGTTATTAGAATTTCGACCCCTTGAGTCGATTGTGATTGTAAATACAACATGCTGCTGATCAGCTGCGCGCAGTAAATGTAGTGATCTTTTATCGCCAGCGACTGAGCGGTGATGTTCGCACCTTGTTCAGAGTTTTCCCGGATCCCAGTATCAAGCGGAATTTCAGCCAGCAAAGGAACACCATGACGTGCGGCCAGTTTGGCGCCCCCTTCACTACCAAAAATCGCATTTTTACCACCGCAATGCTGACACGAAAAATAACTCATATTCTCGATCAGACCAATAATGGGCAGGTTCACTTTATTGAACATTGCGACGCCTTTTTGTGCATCGGCCAGAGCCAGATCCTGAGGCGTAGTGACCACAATTGCCCCGCTGGCAGGCACTTTTTGCGTCATGGTCAACTGAATATCTCCCGTCCCGGGAGGCATGTCCACTATCAAATAATCCAGCTCACCCCAGGCTGTTTCATTCAGTAGTTGCGTTAATGCTTGTGAAGCCATGGGCCCGCGCCATACCGTTGCGTCATCCTCCGGTACCAAAAAGCCAATGGACATCGCCCGAATACCGTCCTTTTCAAACGGTTTTAAAGTCTTTTCATCAATTGCCTCGGGTTGTTGACCAGTCAGTCCCAGTAATGAGGGGATCGACGGACCGTAAATATCCGCATCCAGAACACCAACTTGTGCGCCCTGGGACGCAAGCCCGGCAGCCAAATTAACGGCAGTGGTCGACTTGCCCACTCCCCCTTTACCTGATGCCACCAAAACAATATGTTTGATTTGCTTAAATTGAGCTGTGCCCGCAACCTTACTTTGACAGGTAACCTGAATATCTGTATTGAGAGAATCGCTCAGATGTGAGGACAAAACAGCGCCCTGTCCTGACGCCGCGAAAGGTAACATCAGTGATACTTGCCAGAGCCCATCCTGCGATTTGTCTGGGGTGATCTCTGTTATCCACTGCGTATCAATTCCCATTGGAAATATTGCACTGCGGTAGTGCTGCAGGTGAGTTTTGATCTGTTCTTTGATTGGGTCCTTCCTGGTAAATAGTTTTTCAATACCAAACATACAAATAAAACGCCTTGAGGTGATGAAATGGGCGCTGGAATTATGTAACATTCACCTCATTAAAACCAGTCAAATTCGCGTCTGCCGGGATTTTCCCAGCCGTTCTGGTCAGTCTTTTATCAATATATTGACGCACTGACCGGTCCGAAGTTTTTGTTCTCTGCCCAGATAAGCACCGAGCGTGATGCCAGTCGCCAGATCTGCAGAGTCAAACTGAGCCGCTCTATATTCGTGGAATAACTATGACAAAGAGAAAAATTCTCATAACAAGTGCATTGCCGTACGCCAATGGACCGACTCACCTGGGTCACCTGTTGGAATATATTCAAACTGATATCTGGGCGCGTTTCCAGAAACAACAAGGCCATGAAACCTATTATGTCTGTGCCGATGATGCACACGGCACCCCAATTATGCTGAATGCACAAAAGCAAGGCATTACACCTGAAGAGATGGTTCAGCAAGTCAGTATCGAAAGGCAACGTGATTTCGCTGACTTCAACATTGAATTTGACAACTACCACAGCACGCACAGTGATGAAAACCGCGAGCTGAGTGAATTAATTTATACGCGCCTTAACGACAAAGGTCATATCAAAAAGCGCACTATTTCACAGTTGTTTGACCCAGAGAAAAGCATTTTCCTGCCTGATCGCTTTGTCACGGGAACCTGTCCAAACTGTAAAGCAGAAGACCAAAATGGCGATAGCTGTGATGCCTGCGGCGCAACATACAGCCCAACCGAGTTGATTGAGCCTAAATCAGCGATGTCTGGTGCAACGCCAATTTTGAAAGATTCAGAGCACTTTTTCTTTGATTTGCCAGCATTTGAAGACATGCTGAAAACCTGGCTACGTTCAGGCAGCTTGCAGGCTGAAATGGCCAATAAGCTGGACGAGTGGTTTGCAGATGGCCTGCAACAGTGGGATATCAGCCGTGATGCACCTTACTTTGGTTTTGAAATCCCTGGAGCCCCCGGCAAGTACTTTTATGTCTGGCTGGATGCGCCAATCGGCTACATGGCCAGCTTCAAAAACCTGTGTGACAAGCAGGGCCTGAACTTTGATGAGTTCTGGGCGGAGGGCTCAGATGCAGAGCTTTATCACTTCATTGGTAAAGACATCATCTATTTCCACAGCCTGTTCTGGCCAGCGATGCTGGACGGGGCAAACTTCAGAAAGCCGAACAACGTTTTTGCTCATGGCTTTGTCACCGTAAACGGCGCGAAAATGTCTAAGTCAAAAGGTACTTTCGTCAAAGCACGTACCTACTTAGAACATCTGGACCCAGAGTACCTGCGTTATTACTATGCCGCTAAACTAAATAGTGGTGTAACAGATCTTGATTTAAACCTGGAAGATTTTGCACAGCGCGTAAATTCAGATTTGGTTGGCAAAGTCGTAAACATCGCCAGCCGCTGCGCAGGCTTTATCACCAAGAAATTTGACGGTAAGCTCAGCAGCACAGTCATGGACGAAGCATTACTAAACAGCTTTGTCGCAGCCAAAGACAGCATTGCCGGCCACTATGAGAACCGCGAATACAGCCGTGCAGTTCGTGAGATCATGACCCTTGCCGACAAAGCGAACCAGTTCATCGACGCTGAAGCACCCTGGGTACTGGCCAAAAATGAAGATACCCTGGAGCGTGCGCACCAGGTATGTTCACTGGGTCTGAACCTGTTCCGGGCATTGCTGACTTACCTCAAGCCTATTCTGCCTGGTATGGCAAAAAATGTTGAAGCATTCCTGAATACGCAACTGTCTTGGGAAAGCCTGGACACACCGCTGGTTGACCATGAGATCAACAAGTTTAAAGCCCTGATGCAACGTGTTGAACTGGATAAGGTGAATGCTATGGTTGATGCTTCTAAAGAAAGCCTGGAGAAAAAAGTCGGTGGTCAGAGCGCTCAGCCTGCGGCGGACAGCCCACTGGCCAAAGAACCAATCGCGGACGAAATCGAGTTCAATGATTTTGCCAAAGTTGATTTGCGCGTCGCTAAAATTGCCAACGCAGAGCACGTAGAAGGCGCAGACAAACTGCTGAAACTGACACTGGACTTAGGTGGCGAAACCCGCCAGGTGTTTGCAGGTATTAAGTCTGCCTATGCACCCGAAGATCTGATCGGCAAACTCACCGTCATGGTTGCCAACCTGAAGCCCCGCAAGATGCGCTTTGGCATGTCTGAAGGCATGGTTCTGGCAGCAGGTCCTGGTGGCAAAGAAATCTATATTCTTAACCCGGACGAGGGCTCACAACCGGGCATGCGCGTGATGTGATCAGCGCTGCTATTAAGCTAGATTGAACAAACGGGCCATCAGGCCCGTTTTTGTTAAGCGGTTTGAGTGTCCTGAGACAATTCGTCGCGCACTACCATCAGGGCATAGCCCAGCAGGTTTAGTCCATTCCACTTCTGAGGCACACTTGCAAATTCGTGATCTTCTGCCAAACCAATCCCCCAAATTTTATCAACCGGACTGGCCTCGACCAGAACCCTTTTGCCGGTTGAACGCAAGAACTCCTTCAGTTCAGGGTTTTGTGCAAACTTCAGCATGTTTGCACTGACAACAATATCGAATCGCTTAGCATTCCAGGTGGCTTCATCAAAACCGGTGACAGCCCTGCCCAGCTTTTTAGCCTCGCCAGGATGACCACATTCTAAAATACGCAGCGCCACTTCATGATTATCAAATAGCATCGCCTTGTGGTACATCATGTAATGCTCAGCAGTTTTAAACATCAACCCATGCTGCTCAAAGTAAGCCGGATACCATTGACTGAAACAGGACTTAGAAACACCTGATTTGGCTTTTTGGTGACCCCAGAAAAAAACAAACTTCGGCTTTTTTGATTTCGCAATATACTCGATTAATTGCGTGTTACTACTTATTGCCACAAAGACTTCCTATGTATAATGTGTGTGCCATGATGAACTTCTGTCCGTCCATATCAATGACACTAAATCCATGAGATTCATATAATTTCACCAGATGAGCTTCACAGCGAAGATACAGTGCAGGCAACTTGAGCTTAATTGCCTTGGCAATCGCAAACTCAACCAAAGCCGTTGAGATGCCTTTGCCACGATGCTCAGTCGGCACATACACGCCATCAAGCCAATGCTGATAGCCTGAATAACTGGACGTTATTCGCTGCGTGATTTCGCCCGCACCAACCAACTCATCGCCAATATAGGCGGCAAAGCCTGTTCGCGAATCAGATGAGGATAATTTGTCAGTCACGCTTTGCAATGTTGCATTTGGGTCTTTACTGTCCCATTGCTGGTAATACCAATTAGCGATAACCTCAATGTCTGAATGGTCGCTCGATAAGTCTGAGACTTTCATTTGGACTGTCCTGGGTGATTGTTATTGTTCTTAATTCCATTATATGTTCAACGTTTCTTAACCCGTTGAAGTACCGGCATGGTACAGAGGGTTGAAATTACCCTAGGCGCCGCAAAGCCCTAATCTAGTAATTTGTTGGGAGTATTGTACAGTAATTTGGTCCAGTGTGCTTTGTGCATTTCACCTTGCGCAAAGGCCGCGCTAAAGCACGACTTTACACGATAAAGCGTTCGGCGAGCTGCGAAGCGTTGCTTCGATCTCAGAAAGGTACGAGTGGACACATATCCCTATGGAGGGCTCCCGGGTTAAATATCAGCGACCCAAGCTCAATGCACATCCAGCTAAAATGGCTCATT
>NZ_JAKRFU010000040.1:0-24775 GCF_022347845.1 Pseudoalteromonas sp. McH1-42
GTCCGCCACTTCTTCTTCAGGAAGTGAGCAATCAACCGACGAAAGTCGGTTTTTTTGTGTCTGAGATTTGGTGTGAGTTACTTCAGCTGGATAGAGTACTTGGCTACGAACCAGGCGGTCGGAGGTTCACTCTCCACAAAAGACGTCCCGAGCTCGCCACTTTTTCTTAAAGAAGTGAGCAATCAACCGACGAAAGTCGGTTTTTTTGTATCTGAGATTTGGTGTGAGTTACTTCAGCTGGATAGAGTACCTGGCTACGAACCAGGCGGTCGGAGGGTCACTCTCCAAAAAAGACGTCCCGCGTCCGCCACTTCTTATTCAGGAAGTGAGCAATCAACCGACGAAAGTCGGTTTTTTTGTGTCTGTAATTTGGTGTGAGTTACTTCAGCTGGATAGAGTACCTGGCTACGAACCAGGCGGTCGGAGGGTCACTCTCCACAAAAGACGTCCCGAGCCCGCCACTTCTTATTCAGGAAGTGAGCAATCAACCGATGAAAGTCGGTTTTTTGTATTTGAAGTTTAGGTTAGTGGTCTCTGCAGGATAGAGTACCTGACTATAAACCCGGCAGTTGGGGCCGAATTTGTAGGGTTTCTTCCGTCGTAAATATTTGCAAAGGTGAGCCATCGCACCGCACAATCTCGATACCGTTTGCTTTCCCCTGAGGACTTTTGTGCGCCAGACTATCTATGCTTTTCTGATGCTGATGATTGCCATCAGTGTGCTCCTTTGCTCATTTCAAACACGGGCGATTACGGTTGCTGCCGAGCGCGGTGATCAGTATCTGCCAATGCTGAAAGGCAAACGGGTGGGTCTGGTGGTGAATCAAAGTGCCCGAGTATATGATCTACACTTACTGGATTATCTGACAGACAACCAGGTGAATGTGGTCCGGATCTTTGCGCCAGAGCATGGATTTCGGGGCAACAAAGGAGCAGGTGTTTACATCACGGATGGTAAAGACACAAAAACAGGTGTGCCTATCGTCTCCTTGTACGGTACGAATAAGAAGCCAAAGCCTGCACAGTTGGCGGATATTGATGTTTTAGTATTTGATATTCAGGATGTGGGTGTACGCTTTTACACCTACCTCAGCACATTGTTTCTAACGATGGAGGCCGCGCAGCAAAATGGTGTCAGCTTTCTGGTGCTGGACCGACCTAATCCGAATATCGCTTATGTTGATGGTCCGGTTCTGGATGAGCGCTTCCGCTCTTTTGTCGGTATGCTGCCTGTGCCTGTATTGCATGGTATGACGTTGGGTGAGTTAGCTTTGATGAGTGTAGGGGAAGAGTGGCTAGATGGTGGTGCAAAGCTTGATCTGACGGTTATCCCGGTTGCCAGTTACAGTGCAAAAGATGACTATACGTTACCTATTGCACCTAGTCCTAACCTGCCGAATCAACGTGCTATTTATTTGTACCCTTCATTATGCTTATTTGAGGCCACGCGCGTCTCAGTAGGTCGAGGCAGTGATTTTCCGTTTCAGGTGTTTGGTCATGATCAGGTCCCGCTCGGGGCCTTGGCTTTCTCGCCACGGTCTATACCCGGTGCGGCCATGCACCCTAAGTTAAAAGGTAAAACCGTTTATGCCAGAGATTTACGGCAATCTCAACAACGCGGCCTGTCATTAGACTGGCTAGTGCAGGCACACAGTGCTTTTGAGCTGTATCCTGAGGCGTTGATTAACTTACCGAGCTTCTTTGACAAACTAGCAGGAACCGATGTCATCCGTCTGGCACTGACACAAGGTCTGAAAGCACATCAGATAGAAGCAATCTGGGCGCAGGAAGTACAGGCGTTTAAGACACGCCGCCTGCCTTACCTGCTTTATGAGCGGGAATAAAACGATCTCAGTCGTTAAAAATCGCGCGCATATTATCATTTGCCCGCTCAACCCGGCGTTGCCAGTGCAAGTTTGACTGAGCCAAGGCAACAAAGAGCGTATCAATGAGGTAGCATTGGGATGCCCGGGTGAGTATGGCGCTGTGATTAATCGGCTCAGCCTCTTGTACGGTAAACAAGACATGCTCCGCCATCTCACTGAGCTGAGAGTCGCCATAACGCGTGATAGCAAATACGCGACACTCATTGCGCTTTGCCTGTTCGGCCAGTTTAAGAAGTGCTTTTGTTTGGCCTGAATTGCTGATCACAACTAGCAGATCCTCTTTGCCCATCGACGCAACATAGCTGGCTGCATTAAATTCATCGCTGTGACACACCGCAGAAATGCCTACTTTTTGTAGTTTAAAGGCAAAATCTTGCGCAACAGACCAGGATGCACCTTTGGCGCAGATCAGCACTTTGCGCGCCGCTTTTAAGGCCTGCACCGTGCGCTCAAATTCTGAGCCATTATTGAGTTTCTGAGTTGCACTCAGCGTTTTGTGTTGATTGGCGATGAGCTTTTCGCTGATATCAGCCAACGAATCGCTTTGCTCAAACTGTGTCGAGCGGGGTGTCTGCTCGGAAGTTTGCTCATTCAGTGCATCCACAACCGCGAGTTTGAAAGCCGGAAAACCCCGGTACCCCAATTTTTGTGCAAACTTTACGACACTGGACTGACTAACGCCGGCTGCCTTGGCCAGTTCAATGGACGATAAGGTACGGATCTGGGTCCCCGAACTAAGGGTAAAGTCGGCGAGTTTTGCCTCACTTTGTGAGAGAGTTGGCCTTAATGCCTTTATTTTAATAAAAGTAGACATGCGCTTCACTTGGTAACCTGTACTAACAGAGATGTCCATATTATAGGTTCAAAGTGAATAATGTAATAGATCAGAAAGATATATTATTGCGCTTTTTAATCTGGTTGGTCCCTAAAAAAGTTCTTTTTGTTGCGTTTGTAAATTCAGCTGCGAAAAGCTTGGTTTTTTCCTCTCAACTAATTAAGCTAACGGGTTTACAGCCTGATCTAATAATTAGTAATAGGGAACCTATGTCCTGGTATTCGATTTTACCGCCTTTGATAGCTATTGCCGTGGTGTTTTGGCGCAAAGAGGTCATTGTGGCGCTGATCCTGGCGTTGATCTCTTCAGAATTTCTACTCGCGCTAAACGGTGGTGGTAACGCGCTATTTTCCACCTTTATTAATAGTATTGAGCGTATTGTGAGCGTTGCTACCTCTCCCGGCAACAGTCGAATTTTACTGTTTAGTATCGTGATTGGTGCGCTACTGGCTTATATCAGAGAATCAGGTGGCGTCGGTGCGACAGTGAATAAACTGCTGAATATTGGCGTTGCAAAAAATAAGCGCCAGGTTGGCCTGTTGACCATGTTCACGGGGATGGCGGTATTTATTGAGTCAAACATGAGTGTGCTGACCTCAGGGATCGTATCCCGGGGCTTGTTTGACAAATTTAAAATGAGTCGCGCACGTTTGGCGTATATTATCGACAGCACCAGTGCACCTGTGTGTATTCTTATTCTGCTTAACGGCTGGGGCGCGTATGTGCTGGGTCTGTTAAGTAATTATGAGCTGGAGCAATCGGCGGTCAGTATTTTGTGGGGCAGTGTGGCATTTAATTTTTATGCCATCATTGCTTTGTTGATAGTGTTTTACACCATAGTGTTTGACAAAGTACATGGCCCAATGAAAGTGGCAGAACACGCGCTGGCAAAGCAAGACCAGGAAATTGACAAAGGTCCGGCTGCCAGTAAAGCGCGCTTTATGTTAGTGCCTCTGGCGACGCTTATCGTCAGTATGCTGGGTTTTATGTTGTGGACAGGTGGGGGTGAACTGGCTCAAGGCAGTGGCTCTAAATCGGTTTTGTATGCCACAGTGCTGGCAACGGCGGTAGCCTACTTACTGCTGCTCAAAGCTCGCCACTTTACGCATCAGCAACTGGTTGATGTAGGCTTCAAAGGTATGGGAGAACTGCTGCCTTTAGTGAGTATCGTATTGTTGTCACTGACGCTGGGTGCCAGCTTAAAAGAGTTGGGTACTGGGGTGTTTGTCGCGTCGTTAGTGGGTGATTACTTACCCGTTTACTTTATTGTACCAGTGCTGTTTTTAACCGGGGCTGTGATGTCTTTTACGACAGGAACATCCTGGGGCACCTTTGCCATTCTTATCCCGATAGGGGTGCCATTGATCCAAACTTTGGGACTGCCTCCATCGCTGGTTGTCGGCGCGATACTCAGTGGCGGGATTTTTGGTGATCATTGCTCACCGATTTCAGATACCAGCGCTGTGTCAGCATTGGCATCTGGCTGCGATCTGCTGACTCACGTAAAAACGCAACTTCCTTATGCGATGGTCGGTGGCGTGCTGGCACTGATCAGCTTCTTCGTCGCCAGTATCGTAATGATTTAAGAATCGCCTTTCGCCAGCCTTGTTCTAAGGCTGGCGAGCTTAAGGGCAGGCATACACTTTGCCCGGTACCGCTGTGATGGTCGTTAAATGACCATCCGTGTTCTTATCCAATGCTAACATTTGACCCGGTGACATGCCTGATAACTCAGTGTCGTCTCGTAGTGCTGCGAGCACTGAATGTTTAATTTCCAAAAGCGTTTTGTTGCGGCAGTCGGCAACAAACCAGGTATTGGCGTCACTGTGCACCAGTCGTCCATAAAAGCGTTGTTCGCTCAGTTGTTGATGCTGCTGTTTAAATTGCTTATCTAAGTTCTGTTTTTGTGCTCGAAGCTGAGTAACGTAGTGACCCTGTTCGACACTATGGGTTTCAACCTGTTCATAATCATCAAAACTCAAGGCGTACAAAGCTTGTACTGATTGCTGGCCGTGTTCCTGAGATAGCATTACTGTGGCCAGCATTATGAGTGCTCCGCATGCTAAAACCCATTGGCCCCTTTGCCACCAGCTGACCTGTTTCGCTGTGGTATTAGCTGCGCGACAAACTTGCTTGAGCTGGCGCTGTTCAAGTGCCGTAGGTCTGTGCTGCTGTTTTGCGTGGAGATAGGCCTGTTTAAGCCGATCTTCCTGCGATTTGTCACTCATCATCGTCTCCTAATGCGTGCTTAAGCGCCGTGCGGGCATAACGAAGGCGCGTTTTAATGGTTTCCTGCGGGGCGTCAGTGATACTGGCGATTTGTTGCAATGAAAAACCTTCCAGTTGCAGGCTTATGGCTTCTCTTTGCTGTAGTGGTAGTAATAAAATTGCATCGTACAAGGATTGATGGGACCGTACAGTGCGCTCCGTTGGAACAGACAGCTGCTGTTCCGGGTGTTCCATATAGGCAAGCCGATTTTGCTTACGCAATTCGTCGATCAGCGCGTTTCGGGCCAGCTTGAATAAAAAGGCTTTCGGTGCCTGGCTGGTGTGATAAGCCTGCCGTTTTTCAACGACGGTTAGCCAGGTTTTCTGACATATGTCTTTGGCCAGTTCGCTGTCACTTTGGGTTAGCAAAAAGTGATATAAATCGTGATTATATTTGTCTATTGCCAGTTCCAGATACTTGTTGTCTCCGCTTAATTTAAACTCATATAAAGGGTCGGCAGGCTCGGATTCGTTTGCCGACAGCCAGTTTTTTAAAGCAAGTAGCATAGGCAGGTCCTTGTTTTTATTGTCTGGTGCCTGGTTGCACCAGGAAAATAATCCCCGGTGCCCAGTCTAGATATTAATCTTGGTTGAGCTTGAACTCCAGCACGACTTTTTGTCCCGGCTGTCGCTGGGGCTGACCGTTCACCACTTGAGGGCGGTATTTCCAGCGCTTTAAAGCTTTTAATGCCTCACGGTTGAACACGCGTTTGGGTTCAGCATTGGCGACTCTGGCGTCGACTACTTCGCCTGTTTCAGAAATTGTAAAGTGCAGTTCAACCCACCCTTGCGTACCATCACGTGCAGCGACAGTCGGATAACGAGGCTCAATTCTGACGATGGGCGTTGCCTGCATATCGGTTGGTTTCATCGATGAGCCCATTTGTATAGGGCCTGTTTCGACAACTGGCGCACTGCCAAGCCCGTTTAACGCCACGGTTGGCGTTTCTGCATTCACCGTTGGTTTTGGTGGAGCTTTCGGCACAGGTTTAGGCGGAGGCGGCAGCTTGTCTCTGATTTCAACCGGACTATCTTGTTTTAACGTGGGTAAAAATACAGGCGTATAAGTGATTGGATCCTGTTTAAACTCCAGATCCTGACTGATTAAGTGCTGCATAAAAGCAAATGCAGCAAAGGTGACGCCGCAGGCGCCCAAAAACGACAATAATACCTTGTTCAGGGTCTGGTAAGGACGAGGCGATTGTTCTGCTAGAAATTGACCGTTCATAAGCATGCTCCTGGATGATTTATCAGTAAAACGGGGCTGAGGTCAAAAAGGGGTGAACTAGTTAGCGTTTTTTTTTCCGATTACGTTAGAATGCGCAAAATAACTGAACAGGCCTACCTGATTACCTGGTCATCATTACAGGCTAAGCAGGGCGTAACAGCCTAGCCTGGGTGATAGTTTTACAGTATGTGGGAGAAAAGATGCAATTACTGGACATAGATAAAACACGTTACAGAAAACACCTAAACATAGTGATCGCGGCCTGTATTGCGGCCCTAGTCGCTGGCAGCTTAGGGTTTGCCCGGATTTTGATTGTTGCTTTCCCGGATCCGGATGGGAGTCACTTCCATTGGAACCTGACTGGGGTTGTGCTGACGTGTGTGATAATCGCTGCGGTACTCAAACAGGTGCAGTATCACCCGTTCATGTATGAAGTGAACTATGTCTGGCAGCTCAAACAGGCGCTGAATAAGGTTACCCGAAAAATGGCCAAAGTTAAGGTGGCCGCACAGCAGGGTGATGTCGATGCCATGCTTGCCATGCAGTTCAGTTACAGTGGTTCGCGTCAATTATGGCAGCTTGACGATAATACGTTGACGATGGAAGAGCTGGGCATCTGGCAGGCAGAGCTCGATGCGCTGACCAAGCAATATCAGGTAACACTGGATTTGGCCCGGTACGATTCGGCTTTGTTAGATAAGTTCTGAGGGCTATTCAATAAGAAGGGTGGCTCAGTCAGAGTAATGCTGAGCCATGCAACTGTGCTCAATTGGAATAAAAGGTAAAGTTATTCCTGGAGGTCTTTTTAATGCTGTACATTGCGACGTCAGCACATTCCACCAGGCCTTTTAGATTTTCTGCATGCTGAGGGAAGTGCGCAATACCGATACTGGCACCCACCACCAGCTCGGTCTGTCCTTCACGATGTTCAAATGGCATAGGCTGATTGATTGCTTCGAGCAGTGCCTGAGCAAGACGAGTAAGCTCTTGTTGTGTTATATCCAGCCGGGCAACCAAAAATTCATCTCCCCCCCAGCGGCAAACCAGGTCTGTGGTGCCCATCGTGTTAGATAATTGACTTGCTACGTGCTTGAGCAGCGCATCTCCAGCATTGTGACCATACACGTCGTTGATTGGTTTAAACTTGTCTAAGTCTATGAGCAGCAGGCTAAATGTACATTGATTGTCTATCCAGTCGAGTAACATGAGCTCTGCACCGTAGCGATTATACAGTCCAGTGAGGCTGTCCCTTTGCGCGCGCTTGTTGAGCTGGTTGAGCATGGTCTTACGCAGAGTAATGTCGGCAAGGAACACCTGAAAATACCATTTTCCGTCGCTCAGTGTGTTGAGTACAATAATGCTCAACCATACGGTGGTTTGAGTCAGTGGGTTTATGAATTCAAATTCAGACTGCATCACTTGTTTTTGTTTGATGCTGTTTTCAGTGAAGGTGTAAAGAATATCCGGGGTTTTACAGTACAGTCCCAGATTCTCCGGAAATCGTTCATCTATGTCTACGCCCATACCAACGAGCAGATCTTTTGCTGCATCGTTGATCAACAAAATATCTCCTTCATCTTTAACCAGTAAGGTGGGCGAAGATGACTGCTCGAACATCAACCGAAAGCGTTTTTCCAGCTCCACCACTTCTGCTCTGAGGTTGCGCTCTTGCTCGAATAACACCTCGGCTTTGTCCAGTAGGGTATTGATCCCGAGTTCAATACGACCTATCTCGTTATGATGGGCGTGCTTGTCTATTTTTAGGCGCTGAGCACTGCCTGGAAGGATCTTTGCTAATTGTTTGCCGAGGTGATTCAAGGGTCGGGTGACTTGCCAATAAACCAAGGTCGTCAGTAAGATTATGATGGGCAGGATCACGACCAACATGGTTCTGACGCCGCCCAGCGCGATATTTTGCGCATTCTGTTCAATAATTTGGGTGTTTGGTGCGATATGTATTAAGCCAATGTGCTCTGACAGAAAAAACGGATTGACCAGTTTGATCTGAATGCTGCCCGGACCGCTGTGTAAGATGCTCTTGGCCAGTAAAGTATCTTTACTGACGAGCGCAGCTGATAAAATAATATCGTTGCTCACCAGCCCGTTAACGACTTCTGTCGCCAAATCTTTGTCTTCAAGGTAAGCTGCGATAGATG
Source organism: Pseudoalteromonas sp. McH1-42 (assembly GCF_022347845.1). Classification (NCBI taxonomy): domain Bacteria; kingdom Pseudomonadati; phylum Pseudomonadota; class Gammaproteobacteria; order Alteromonadales; family Pseudoalteromonadaceae; genus Pseudoalteromonas; species Pseudoalteromonas sp. McH1-42. Next base: position 8,374 of record NZ_JAKRFU010000040.1, read on the forward strand.
CTGTAGACGACACCGTTTTCCCTATTTGCATAACTGTGTCGCTGGCCCGTGCCAGCTCTTCATCAAACACGTGCCGATAATAGAGCTTTGCGTAGATCACACTGAAAAGCAGCGTCACCAGACTCAGTAAAAGGGTTAGCCGTGTGATCAAACTGTGTTTATTGAACAAAACGATACACCACTTTGACGTCCTCAGTAACCGCAGTTGCGGGCACATAACCAATTGCATCGGGCGTAGATGCGACTTCTTCAAGTATAGCGTCGATTGATTGATATGCTTGTGGGAAAGAGGCCTTACCACTAAATTTTACCTGTGACCAGTATGCATTTATCTGATTAATAGGGCGCCCTGTTAATGATGTCAGAAAAATAGTGCGTAAAGGATGCCCTTGTTCATAGTCCAGGACGTTAGCCAAGGTGCCGTCCGGGAAGGCGGTATATTTGCCCATATAGAGATCGACCAGCTGGTGCTGGGAAATCTGCTGATTAGGGTTGTCCTTGTGCACAATTACCACCAGAGGGTCGTTCGCGTCAGTGGTAAAACAAATGAACAGCGACAGGCTCAAGGCCATTCTGAATAATTTTTGCAGCCCTGTCAGGGTATGCTGAATGCTTGATAGTACTTGCAGCCGCATCAGAACACCCAATTCAGACTGAGTCCAAGTGACTGAAAATATCTGTCATGATCTCCAGACGACAAGTTCTTGTGGAGGTAAAAGGCCGATGGTAAGTGGTTGGCCTGGGTGTGATCAAGTTGGATTTTCGCTGCCAGCGTGGAGGTTAGATCGCGTCGCCAGCTTAACGACCAGGTATGTTGATCTATCAGGTAAAAATTGGTGTGACGGATCACACCATGATAGAGCGCATCGAGCTGAGGTGTCGTCATCAAAGGCCCCGGATCAACACGGTTGTTAGATTTTGCAGCACTGAGAGTTAGTAACCAAGTGTCGTTGTCCAGGTGCGTGCCGACACTGATGTATCCGGCTTTTAAATGATTGAGCACCTCAGAGTTTGAGTCGATATAGGCGAGCTCACTTTGTAAAATCCAATGGCTGTCGTCGTAGTGGGCTCCGAGTGTAAAGTAATTAAACCGTTTGCCTTTAATTTGCAAGGATTCAATCAATGCCTGGCGTGTAGGCCAGACAGCGTTTGGTATTTGTTGTAAAGCGCTGAGCAATTGAATCTGTTGCTCATTAGTGTTACCAGCCTGAGTGGTGGTGAAATTGCTGCGCAGCAGCCAATTTTGGGTTTGCAACGACAGGCCCATGCCATATATAGATTTCAGCTCAACATCCCAGATGAAATCTTCGTCACTGATTATCGGTGCATTTGAACGTCCGGCGAACACTTTGTAAGTCAGGACACTTTGTTCAAGTGGATAGGTATAAGTGACATCAATGCCATCCAGGCTTTGATGTGGTACAACCGCGTAAAACTCAGTGGGGGGGTGACCATAATTAAACGCAAAGCCAATATCTCGGTACTCCGTCATCATATAGAGATCGAGTCCGGTACGACCAATGCGAAATTGCCAGTTAGGTGTCAGGGTGTAGCGAGCAAAAGCCATTTGAATAAGGTAATCAAGCTTGTACTCTTTGCGTTCTTTGAGCACGGTTTGCGCCACCCACTGCAGTTGCGAAGACGATTGCCACTCGAACTGTAAGCCAATGGAGGAGTTGGCAAAGCTGGGCTCACCTAAATAGCTGGCGTCGGGTTGCGAGATCACATGTCGGATCCCGGCTGTTTGGGAGTTACTGATGTTGATATCTAATGTGGCAAAGCCATCCACTTTTAGCTGATCTGCTTGCGTAGGTAGCGCAAGGCACCAGATCAGGGATAAAAACATCACAATTTTCGAGCGCATCAGTTACCATTAAGATATTATTTCAGTAGAAAATGCACTAGTGCGAGTGGCACCGGGCAGTTCTGATATCAAACCTGCTTAATTAAGTAGCCAATCATACAATGAGGAAACCTCGGCGATAATGCTGAAAAAAATTGCTATTCATTTGTTCTAAATGAGAAATTTTTAATCCATTAGCGCCTGATCTATGCTCTCGAATTGGTTGCAAATTAACCTAGTCTGATATTAATAGCCTAGCGGTGTTCGGTGTATTTGCCAGTATTTAGTCTGAGGACTTGTAACTGGGTGGCTTAGCCACCATATAGTCTGTTACAGTATTTTTTGTGATATTATCACATTTTTGCAATTAGGTATTTTGTAGTCGTGGCACAAGTAAGAGCAAGAGTTGAGCTGAATGTTGGGCAGCGTAGTCATATCCCCGCAGAAATCGTCTCATTTGAAGGGTTACAGGACGGCCAGGAACACGTTGCCCTGGTGTTTAATCGTGCCGATAGCGAGCAGTCAGTGCCGCTGATTAGAATGCATTCTGAATGTTTAACGGGTGACGTATTCCACTCGTCACGGTGTGATTGTGGTGAACAACTTAATGAGAGTATTGAAGCGATGCATCAGCAGGGGGGGGTGCTTTTATATCTCCGTCAGGAGGGCAGAGGGATTGGGCTATATAATAAGATCGACGCATACGTGCTGCAGTCACAAGGCATGAATACCTATGAAGCGAATAATCACCTTGGGTTTGATGATGACTTGCGTGACTTTTCGGATGCGGTACTGATGTTGCAGGCACTTGGCCTGGATCACGTTCGGCTGATGACCAATAACCCCCGTAAGCTTAACGCGCTCAGAGATGCCGGGATTGAGGTTGAGGAAGTGGTGGGCACGCATGCACATGTTAAAGTGGGTGTGGCCGGAAATAAAAATTACCTCGAGACCAAAGTAAAACATGGCTCGCACATGTTAGACATTAAAAAGATCAAAAAGCCAGACGAAATCTAGGTCGTAGGCAACACGCTGGTCAGTTGGTTTTGTCGATTGACCAGTATCGACTCAGATGTTGTAGGTAACGAGTTGAAAATTCCCCCATCTGACCTTTTAAGTCCTTCCTTGACCCAGTATAATCGGTCTGTTTCACAATGAATTGATGAATATGCCAACAGAATTTAAAACGTTTACCGCAGGGTTTGGCTTGCAGTGGCTTAAAGCCGGGTGGATTATTTTCAAGTCCCAACCTTTTACCTTTGTCATGATGTACCTGCTCATGGTTGTAGTGAGCCTGGTGCCTTTCGTCTTTCCGCCATTACAGCTCGTTGCTGTACTGGCGTCGCCTTTTTTGACCGCGGGATTTTATCTGGCAGTGGTGAAAAAACAACAGGGTGAAGCGATTACCTTGGCCGACATTTTAGTGCCCTTTTCAACTAAAGGCCGGCGCCTGAATTTGTTTCGCTTTGGTTTGTACCAAATGGGTATTGCGCTGTTACTGAGTGCTTTGCTGGGCGTCTTATTTGGTCCTGCACTGGAAGTATTACAAAGCGTGAATGAACAGAGTGATGAAGCGCAAGTGTTGGCGCAAGTCATTGCACAGGTTACCTTTGCGGACATTGCGATTTTTGTTGTTATACAATCGCTGGCGATGATGGCCTTTGCCTATGCGCTACCCTTAGTATTTTTCCGTGATGAACCCCGTATTATTCAGGCGATGAAGCAGTCTTTGTTGGTGTTTTATCACAACATGGCACCTCTGACAGTATTTGGGCTGTTGGTAGCGCTGTTAATGCTGCTTTCTATCCCTATGTCGTTGGTCCCGCTATTGGTGGTGATGCCCATTGCATACATTGGGTTTTTTGTCTCGTTTCAGGCCATCATGTCTGTCTCTGAGCCGCCTGCATCAAGTGACGATACGCCACCGCAGCAGCAACAGCAAAGTGGCCGGTTTGACGCCTGATGGATCAACATGAGCATGAGAAAAAGCTGAAGAACTATGCGCTTTGGCTTTTGTCCAGGCAGGAGTATTCGCGTCAGCTAATTGCTCAGAAGTTACGGGCAAAAGAGGCTGAAGAGGCGTATATCACACGTTTACTTGACTGGCTTGAGTCGCTTGGTTACCTGGATGACAAGCGCTATTGCGCCAGTTTCTTGTCGCAGCAAGTGGCCAAGGGACTAGGTGAAAAACGTGTTATGATGGATGCGCAGCGCAAAGGTGTCGACAAATCATATTTACAACACTTAATAGAAGAACAAGAAGTCGACTGGTTTAGCGTGGCGTTGCGTGCCTACGAGAAAAAGTACAGCCGGTCGACAATTCAATTGGATTATAAAGAGAAGTCAAAACGAATTCGCTACATGATGTCGCGCGGATTTCGTTATGACGAAATAGATTATGCTATCGAGGCACACTCACACGGTGAGTAATGCCTGTTACTACAGCAGCAATAAAGGGTAATGAGCACATGCAGCAGATGACGACCGCACAGATAAGGCAGAGCTTTCTTGACTACTTTGCCAAACAACAACACCAGGTGGTGCCTTCAAGTTCACTGATCCCGGGAAATGACGCTACGTTGTTATTTACCAATGCCGGTATGGTGCAGTTTAAAGATGTTTTTCTGGGCGGTGAAAAGCGTCCTTACAATCGGGCGACTAGTTCACAGCGCTGTGTGCGTGCCGGGGGTAAACATAATGACCTGGAAAATGTTGGCTATACCGCGCGTCACCACACCTTTTTCGAAATGCTGGGCAACTTTAGCTTTGGTGATTACTTCAAGAAAGATGCGATTCGCTTTGCCTGGGAATTTCTGACTGAAGAAATCAAACTACCCAAAGATAAACTTCTGGTCACTGTTTATCACAATGACGAAGAAGCCTATGACATTTGGTCAAAAGAGATGGGTGTTCCGGAAGATAAAATCATACGCATTGATACCTCGGATAACTTCTGGTCGATGGGTGATACCGGTCCATGTGGCCCTTGTTCAGAAATATTCTTTGACCATGGTGAAGAGATCTGGGGTGGACCGCCGGGGTCGCCAGAAGAAGACGGTGATCGTTTCATCGAAATCTGGAACCTGGTCTTTATGCAATACAACCGTCATGCCGATGGCACCATGGAGCCGCTACCTAAGCAATCTGTCGACACCGGCATGGGTCTTGAGCGTATTTCAGCGATCATGCAAGGTGTGCATTCAAACTATGAAATTGATTTGTTCCAGGCGTTGATTGCGGCAGCTGCAAAAGTAACGGGTGCACAGGATCTTGAAGATAAATCATTACGCGTTATCGCGGACCATATCCGGTCTTGTGCATTTTTGATTGCTGATGGTGTGATGCCATCCAACGAAGGGCGTGGTTATGTGCTGCGTCGTATCATTCGTCGCGCAGTTCGCCACGGTAATAAATTAGGCGCGAAGGGCGCATTCTTCCATCAGCTGGTGAGCGCATTGAGTGAGCAAATGGGTGAAGCTTATCCTGAGCTGGTTAAACAAGGTGCCATCATCGAGAAGGTTCTGCGTATTGAAGAAGAGCAGTTTGGTAAGACACTAGACCGCGGTCTGGCTATCCTGGAAGAGCACCTGGCTTCATTAGAAGGCGATGTGATCCCAGGTGATGTGGTGTTCAAATTGTACGATACCTATGGTTTCCCGGCAGATTTGACAGCAGATGTGGCGCGTGAACGCTTTATGACCATCGATGAACGTGGCTTTAAAGAGTGCATGGAAACTCAGCGTAAGATGGCTCAGCAGGCGGGTAAGTTTGGTGCCGATTACAACGAACAGCTGAAATCTGAGAAGTCATCCGACTTTAAAGGCTACGATGCGACACATTATACCGGTACTGTGGTGGAGCTGTTCAAAGAAGGCCAGTCTGTTTCTGTGCTTGAAGAAGGTGACAGCGGCATTGTGGTGTTGGACCGCACACCGTTTTACGCTGAGTCAGGTGGTCAGGTTGGTGATACCGGTAGCCTGAAAGTCGCGGCCGGCGAGTTCGTAGTAACAGATACGCAAAAGCTTGGCAATGCCATTGCCCATCATGGTCGTGTTACAGGTCGTATTGGTGTTAATGATAAGGCCGATGCTCAGGTTGATGCTGCACGTCGTGAAGACATCAAGAAAAACCACACGGCAACGCACATTTTGCACGAAGCACTGCGTCAGGCATTAGGCGAACATGTTGCACAGAAAGGCTCATTGGTCATGGCTGATAAGCTGCGCTTTGACTTTTCACACTTCGAAGGGGTCAACAAAGCGCAATTGCGTGAGATTGAGGATGCCGTCAACGCACAGATCCGTACTAACTTCGCGCTGAATACCGAGTTAATGGACATAGACGCGGCGAAAGAGAAGGGCGCCATGGCGCTGTTTGGTGAGAAGTACGACGATGAAGTACGTGTCGTGTCGATTGGTGACTACTCTATTGAGCTGTGCGGTGGTACACACGTGTCTCGTGCTGGTGATATTGGTTTGTTCAAGATTGTCTCAGAAGGCGGTATTGCTGCGGGTGTGCGTCGTATCGAAGCCGTAACGGGTGCTGAAGCTATTGCTTATGTTGCAAATCAGGAACAAACGCTAGCAGAAATTGCAGCTTTGGTGAAAGGCGACAACAGCAGTGCGCTGGACAAAGTAGCAGCCCTGATTGAAAAAGCCAAAGGTTTAGAAAAGCAGGTGTCTCAGCTGAATGATAAGCTGGCAAGTGCCGCTGGAGCGTCCTTACTTGAATCTGCAACGGACATCAATGGCATTAAAGTGTTGGTTGCTAACGTAGCAGGTACTGAGTCTAAAGCGTTACGTGGCATGGTCGATGACCTGAAAAACAAGATGGGCTCAGGGGTTATCGCTCTGGGTGTGGCAAATGGTGACAAAGTTAGCCTGATCGCTGGTGTCACTAAAGATTTGGTTGGACGTGTGAAAGCCGGTGACCTGGTGAATCATATGGCTGCACAGGTAGGTGGTAAGGGCGGTGGCCGTCCTGATATGGCCCAGGCTGGCGGTTCAGAGCCACAAAATCTGGATGCTGCATTGGCCAGTGTTTCAGCGTGGCTGGCCGAGAAAACTCAGTAACACGTGGCACTGATCGTTCAAAAATTTGGTGGCACTTCGGTAGGCTCGGTTGAGCGTATCGAAGCTGTCGCTGACCTGGTGGTCAAGACCCGACAAGCTGGTCATCAAGTAGTGGTTGTGTTGTCAGCCATGTCAGGTGAAACCAATCGTCTGATTAATCTGGCCAGACAGATAGACACGCAACCCAGCCCCAGAGAACTCGATGTCCTGCTGACCACCGGTGAGCAGGTATCTATCGCTTTACTGGCAATGGCCATTATTAAACGGGGCCATTCCGCCATCAGTTTACTGGCCGATCAAGTCGGTATTGTCACAGACAATATGTTTGGTCGTGCCCGTATTGCTGATATAGATACTTCACGTTTACGTCAAGAGCTGCAACAGCACCACATTAGTATCATTGCCGGTTTTCAGGGCCGTGACCTTGAAGGCAATATCACGACTTTAGGGCGTGGCGGGACGGATACCAGCGCTGTTGAAATTGCCGCTGCGTTGGGGGCTGATGAGTGTCAGATTTACACCGATGTAGACGGTGTTTATACCTGTGATCCCCGGATTGAACCAAAAGCGCGTCGTATGACTCGGGTTACATTCGAGGAAATGCTGGAGCTTGCAAGCCTGGGGGCTAAGGTGTTGCAGATCCGCTCTGTCGAAGCGGCCGGGCGTTATACCCTACCATTACGTGTTTTATCTACCTTTAAACCAGATGCCGGGACCTTGATAACTTACGAGGAAAGCCCCATGAATAAGAAAGTGGTATCGGGGATTGCACATCAAAAAGATGAATGTCTGCTGATGGTTAAACAGGCATCCGACAGCCCCACAACCCTGGCTAAAATCTTGTCACTTCTAGGTGAATATGCGATAGAAGTCGACATGATCAGTCAAATGAATCAACATACTGGCAAAATAGACTATGCTTTAACTGTGCACAGCAATGATCATCTGCAGGCGCTGGATTTGCTCAGTACGCATCAGCACACGTTTGGCGCAGTTGAAATCGTCAGTAACACTGCGGTTGTAAAAATCTCAGCGGTAGGGGTGGGTTTAAAGTCGCACTCTGCTAATGTCGGCACATTCTTTTCGGCGCTGGCGGCAGAGAATATTTCACCTTTGTTAGTTGCAACCTCAGAAATAAAGATTTCAGTATTAATCGATGAGCGATACCTTGAGTTGGCTGTACGTGCTCTGCATGACGCTTTTAAACTGGAAAGTGACGATTAGGCAATAATTTTGCTTACTTTTACGGAAACTTTTCATTAAAATGACCAAGACGCGGAATCTTTTAAATTTTGGAATAACAGGAGCAAGAGAATGCTAATTCTAACTCGCCGTGTAGGCGAAACTCTAATGATAGGTGATGAAGTAACTGTAACCGTATTAGGTGTTAAAGGAAATCAAGTTCGTATTGGCGTTAACGCCCCTAAAGATGTTTCTGTACACCGTGAAGAGATCTACATGCGTATTCAGGCTGAAAAGTCTAACCCGACTACGGGTAATATGTAATACCTGATTCCCGGACAACAGCCCGGTAGAATTCGAAAAGGTAGCCACTCAGTCGTGGCTATTTTTTTTGCTCAAAATAAACTCTAAGGCTTCCGCGGAGAGGGCTTTTTTAGAGATGTACTGGTTTGTACCCGCACGCACCAGCACCACGCCCAGTTGGGTTTCTGCTACCTTATTCACTTCTGACCAGAGGATCTGATAGGACTTATACGGATTGGTCGCCGTGATCCCCTGTGTATCAATTTGTAGCGTTATTTTACTGCCACTGGCCCGCGTCACCATTTGTCTTGCTACCCACCAAGGGCGTCGATAGTAATGTGCAATACACTCTAAAACAGCAAGTAAAATCAAAAAGTTGCCTAGATAGGCGTTGTCCAGGCCGTAGATAGCGACACAGCCTAAAATAAATAAAAATGCCACCAGGGCATATTTGGGTTTGCTGACATTGCTGTAAGGCAAAGATTGATCAAAACACTCACGAAAGTAATCTTTATCCAGCGTAAACTCGCAGTGAAACACACACATAACTCCAGTTATTTCATCTCTCCATTATACCCCGAAATTATCGACTTGCGCAGGCTTTACGTAAACTGCAGATCGCTGCTTACAGCATTTGTTAACATGTCTCAAAAACTTACTTTTGGTCATACCAATTGTATGTTTCTGTTGAAGGGAAGTCTGAGGGTGAATATTTTTTATGCCACTTGCCTATTCTCACCAGGTATCTTGACTATTTTTCATATTTATTTGGCTGTTTTCATTAAATTTTCATTTGGAATATCGTAACAGTTTGAAATTTAGTATGAATTCCTATTGGTAATACCAATTTACACGCTGGTTTACAAAGCAGTCGGTTTTGTTATGATGGTTGCATAATTATCTATAAATTGTGGCTATCTATTGTATCTACATGATGTCACGCAAAAAAAAGTTAACAACAAGGGGAGAGCAGAGATGGACATAACCGCCTTACTGGCTCAGGCAGCCAGCTTAATGCTGACCGGCATGGTCGGGGTGTTTGTATTCTTGTCTATTTTGATTGTTGCGGTGAAAGGGTTATCTAAATTTGCCGCGCCAAAAGACGCGCAAACACAGCCCAGCTCAAGGGCAACTAAATCGCAGGCTTCAGACGCAGGAAAAATACCAGGCGAGCACCTGGCGGCCATTAGCGCAGCGATTTCGCAATACCGTAACCAGCACTTCCAATCAGAAAAATAATTCAAGGGGTCACTTATGTCACAGCTCAAACTTACAGAATTGGTACTACGCGACGCACATCAGTCGTTACTGGCCACACGTATGCGCCTGGAAGATATGTTGCCCATTGCTGAGCAATTGGATCAGGTCGGGTATTGGTCAGTTGAATCCTGGGGCGGGGCGACTTTTGATGCCTGTATTCGTTACCTGGGTGAAGATCCCTGGTATCGGATCCGCGCCCTGAAAGAAGCGATGCCAAACACCAAGCAACAGATGCTGTTGAGGGGACAAAACCTGCTGGGTTATCGCCATTACGCTGATGATGTGGTCGAAAAATTTGTTGAGCGTGCCCATCACAACGGTGTTGACGTGTTTCGTATCTTCGACGCCATGAACGATGTGCGTAATCTGGAAACAGCTATCCGTGCTGCGATCAAAGTTGGTGCACATGCACAGGGCACTATCTCGTATACGGTCAGTCCGGTACATACTCTGGACATGTGGTTAGCGCAGGCGAAACAACTTGAACAAATGGGATGTCATTCAATTTGTATTAAAGACATGGCTGGGTTACTGAAACCTTATGATGCAGAAGTCCTGATCCGCGAATTGAAGAACACGGTATCTGTGCCGATTGCTATGCAATGCCACGCTACGACAGGCCTGAGCACAGCGACCTACCAAAAAGCGGTCGATGCAGGCATTGATATGCTGGATACCGCGATTTCTTCAATGAGTATGACCTACGGTCACAGTGCCACCGAAACTTTAGTGTCTATTGTCGAGGGGACTGAGCGAGATACCGGGCTGGATTTATTGCAGCTTGAGGAGATAGCAGCTTATTTTCGTGATGTCCGTAAAAAGTATGCAGCCTTTGAAGGCAGTCTTAAAGGTGTAGATGGCCGTATTTTATCGGCACAAGTACCAGGTGGTATGTTGACCAATATGGAAAATCAGCTCAAAGAGCAAGGGGCTGATGACCGTTTAGATGAGGTACTTAAGGAGATCCCATCTGTGCGCCAGGATCTGGGCTACTTACCTTTGGTGACACCAACCTCTCAGATTGTTGGTACTCAGGCCGTTCTGAATGTGTTAACCGGAGAGCGTTACAAATCCATCACCAAAGAAACGGCGGGTGTACTTAAAGGTGAGTACGGGAAAACACCTGCGCCGGTTGACGCTGCGCTTCAACAACGCGTATTGGACGGTGCACAAGCCATCACATGTCGTCCTGCTGATTTGATAGAGCCAGAGCTGGCTGAGCTTGAGCGCGACTTAGTCGAAAAAGCCAAAGGTCTGGATCTTGCGCTGAGTGATGCGGTGATTGATGATGTGCTGACTTACGCCTTGTTCCCACAAGTTGGTCTTAAATTCCTACAAAATCGTGACAACCCGGCGGCATTTGAACCTAAACCTGAGTTGGTTCAACCAACTCAACCGACCCCTGCGCCCGCACAAGTGAGTAAACCTCAACAAGAGCGTTACAGTGTGCAAGTGGAAGGCAAGGTATATAACGTAGTGGTTGCCCCTGGCGGAGAGCTCAAAGAAGTTGAGGTTAAGGACAGCGAGCTGATGCCTCAGTCTGCCTCGATCAGCAGCGGTGAAACGCTGAACGCACCACTGGCAGGCAATATTTTTAAATTGCATGCCCGACAGGGTGATGTGGTCGAGCAGGGCGATCTGGTATTGATCATGGAAGCGATGAAAATGGAGACCGAAGTGCGTGCCACGCATAGCGGTAAAATCGCCGATATCCTGGTTAACGAAGGTGACTCAGTGTCGGCTGGTGATGCCATCGTCGCACTGGCATAGGAGATTGGGTATGGATGGACTATTAAATCTATGGTCGGCCACCGGGCTGGCCAACATGACCTTACCTGCACTGGCCATGATTGCCGTCGGCTGTGGTTTGCTTTATCTGGCAATAGCAAAGCGATTTGAGCCGTTGTTATTGGTCCCGATTGGCTTTGGCGCAATCCTGACCAACATCCCGGTTGCGGGCCTGGCAGATCCGGGCGGCCTGCTGTATTACGTTTACTATATTGGGATCGACAGTGGTATTTTTCCGCTCTTGATCTTTATGGGGGTTGGTGCGCTCACGGACTTTAGTGCACTGATCGCGAACCCCAGAATGTTGCTGCTGGGTGCTGCTGCGCAGTTTGGTATTTTTGCGACCCTGTTTGGCGCGATATTACTTAACTACGTCCCCGGGTTTGAATTTACGTTGCAAGATGCTTCAGCGATAGCCATCATCGGGGGCGCGGATGGCCCAACTGCCATCTTCCTGGCATCCAGGCTTTCACCTGAGTTGCTGGGCGCCATTGCCGTAGCTGCCTACTCTTACATGGCGCTGGTACCGATCATTCAGCCACCGATTATGCGCTTACTGACCACCGAAGAAGAGCGTAATATTGCCATGCCTCAGCTAAGAGCAGTTTCAAAGCAGGAGAAAATTTTGTTTCCGCTCGGCGTGTTGACTCTGACCTTATTATTCCTGCCGGCTGCAACGCCACTGGTTGGGATGTTTTGTCTGGGTAATTTAATGCGCGAATCTGGGGTGGTTGATCGCCTGAGTAACTCAGCCCAGAATGAAATTATCAATATCACGACGATTTTCCTGGGGTTAGCGGTGGGCTCTAAGCTGGCGGCAGATGAGTTTTTGACGGTCGAGACCATCGGGATCCTGGTGTTGGGGGCCGCAGCGTTTAGTATTGGCACGGCATCCGGGGTTTATATGGCCAAAGTGATGAATCGTTTTGCAGGTGATAGTCCAATCAATCCACTGGTTGGTGCAGCTGGGGTATCTGCGGTGCCCATGGCTGCCAGGGTCGTCAATAAAGTCGGTTTAGAAAGCAATCCACACAACTTTTTATTAATGCATGCTATGGGACCAAATGTCGCAGGGGTACTGGGAAGTGCCGTTGCTGCGGGTATCTTGCTTGCACTTGTCGGTTAGCACTCTCCAACCTGTTGCGCGAAGTACTGCTTCGCGCTTTTTTCTTTTTATACTTGTTTCTTATTTGACAATAGCTGACACTTGGCAAACTCAGCACGGCTGTGGCATGGTATCGCTATCAACATAAGGAGCGCGTAGTAATGAATGTTCTGATTATTTTAGGGAGCCTGATTATTGCTTTGTTAATCTTGATCCCACTTCTGGAAAAGTATCAAAGCCGAATGGGACTGGATAAGATGCAGAAGTACGCCAAGTATATATTGCCCCTGGTCATGGTCTCCATAGTGATCCGTCTAATCTACGGTATGGTCCAAGGGTAGAAGAGTGCGCTCAGCAGCTGCTTGCTTACTGAGCGCGATGCTGAATTAACCCGCTTGTGTCTGCAAGTAGCGTTGAATGAACTCAGTGGCCCGCTGATAGTGTGTTTCCAGGGCATCTCGTAAATGGATCAGGTCGTCACTGGTCAATTCCTCTCCTTTACAGCGCTGTTCAAACTCAGCGGCCATGTCAGCCACGCCGTGTGCACCAATGGTTTTAGATATGGACTTGAGCTGGTGACACGCTTCAATAATCTCTTCCTGGCTCATTGAGATCACAGCGCCATTGATGTCTCTGGCCAGTTCACTGCTTTGTTCCAGATACATGCGGAAAAAGCGCAGGCGTTTATTGGCGTCATGATTGACATATTTGTCCAGCTGCGCCAGATCAATCGGCTCATCAGGCTCTGTTTGCTGAGGCTCAGGAGCCTGTGCTGTTGCATCTGATTGTGTCTCAGGCTCAATCTCCTCGGGCTCCACCGTTTGTTGTGGTGCAGTCGGTTCGCTATGGGACAACGTTGGCTCAACCGGTGTTTGTGCCTGTGTCTCAGGTGTGCTTGGCTTTGCGTTGCCAGTTTGTTGTTGGCCTGAGTTGCCGATAGACTGTTGCCAGGTATCCAAAGTGGCTTCGAGTACATTGAGTTCAACAGGTTTGGTTATATAGTCATTCATACCGGCTGCGAGACAACGGTCACGCTCGCCTTTGAGTGCATTTGCGGTAATAGCAATAATGTACGGCTGAGCATTGATGTCTTCTGCTTGTTCAGCTTCTTCACGGATTTTGGCAACCATGTCATAGCCGGACATTTTAGGCATATGTAAATCGGTGAGAATAATGGGGTAATGGGCCTGTTGCCAGCGGGCCAGACCTTCCTCGCCATTTTCTGCAACTTCAACACCATAGCCAAGTAAATGTAATTGATCCGTCAACACCTGTTGGTTGAGGACATTATCTTCCACCAGCAGCACCAGTTTGTTGGCAGCTCTTGCGTCCTCGACATTCAGGTATTTGTTTAATGAACGTGATGGCTTGAGCTTTTTCGGCTTATGCAGACCCGCAGCGACTAAAATGGCGGTCATAAAGCTAGATTTACACAAAGGCGCAGCATTGAGATAGAAAATACGGTCGTGGTTTAAGGCCGGTTCATCCATTGTACTGAGTACAATGACTTGCTGGTTATTGTGTTCTATGGAGTAGAGCAGGTCGCGTAACTGACCATTGACTTTGTCCATGCCATCCAGACCGTCCAGAACCCAGATCACATCGCTGTCGTACTGATATTCGCTGAGTTCGTCAGCCTCTCTTAGTACGACTGTGTCGGCCCCCATGAAGGACAAGTAGCGGGCAACAATATTACGACGTGCCTGAGCATGGGTCAGCACCACCACTCTTTGGCTATTTAGAACGGCTTTGTTTGCGTAGGCTATCTGACCTTTTACACTAAACGGGAGTTCCACAACGAATTCACTGCCCATACCGATATCAGAGCTGACATGAATTGAGCCCAGCATGAGTTCAACCAGGCTTTTACAAATAGATAAGCCCAGACCCGTACCGCCGTATTCCCGAGTAATGGAGCCTTCTGCCTGAATGAAGGGGTTAAAAATTTCCCGCAGTTGTGCTTGTGTCATGCCCTTACCGTTATCTGTGACGGTAAAGCGCAGGGTGTAGTGCTCAGAAGTGTTTTGTGCGACTTCAACGGAGATTTTAACAAAGCCGCGTCTGGCATCATCGGTGGTTGTGAATTTAATGGCATTACTACATAGATTGTATAAAACCTGACGAACACGCACGGCATCACCAACCAGGTTGTTTGGAATATCCGGTGCAACAGCCAATTGCAGGTCTAATTTACGTTTTCTGGCCACAGAAGACAGCACTCGCGCCACTTCCTCAATGGTTTCAGCCACTGAAAAGACACTGTTGTCCATCTGCAGCTTACCGGCTTCAATTTTAGAAAAGTCAAGAATATCATCCAGTATGCCCAGCAATGAAAAAGCGGAATCACGAATAATGGTGGTCAGGCGGTGTTGCGCACCGTCCAGTTCAGTCTGGCGTAATAAATCAATCGTACCAATGACACCATTCATTGGCGTTCTAATCTCATGGCTCATGGTGGCCAGGAACGTGGTTTTGGCTTCACTGGCACGCTCTGCATTCAGCGTGGCCTTTTCCAATGCCAGGGTTCTGGCTTGTACTTCAGATTCCAAACTGGTTTGTAATTGCTTGAGCTCTCTTTGTGCTGCCTGGTTTCCCTGAATGATGTCACGGATCTGATTAATTAACTGATTAATGCCTACAGCGGTTTTCGATAGCCCAAAACTGAGTTTTTCAGTCACATGGATATCATAGGACTTTTGATCCAGCAGGTGTTGCAGTTCTTCATTGAGTTCTGTGAGGTCTTTACTGAGACGACCAATAATTTGGCGCTTGAGGAAAATACCAAAAGCGATTGTTAGTAGTAAAGCACACACAGCTAAGCTGATGCTGGTTACTGGCGAAGCGTTCGATACCGGTTGTTGGGGGGCGTATCTTAAAATGAGTTCACCGACAGGCAAATCATCTAACACGAGTGGCTGGTGAACGACAAACTCACCACCCTGATCGACCTTAGCTTGTCTTTTTATTGGCGCAATGCTCTGGTCATTGGTTTGATATACAAGGCTGGCTTGTCCAATGCCACTGTCACTATATAGATACAATTCTATGCCGGGGTTGCTGGCTTCAAATGCAGAAAGAATTTGTTTGGCATAGTTATAGCCCAGCTTCATCATGGTATTGGATAAAGGTGTTGAAATATCTTTTGCCAGCAGTACCAGGTCAGGTCGTTGGGTGGAGTCCGCTTGTTTCTGATCTACATCAGGCCAGGTAAAGGCCGCGGCAGCAGAAATGACTGCAATAATGATGGTAACGACAATAAATAGGGGTACAAAGCCCTTTATGTTCGTATTAGACGAGTTTTCCATTATATGATTCCGAACCCAACTTTTGTGCTATGTTTCTTTGTTGGTTGCAATCCTACCACCTATGCTGGATGAATTCTCCCCGTTTTTGCTCACTACAGCAGATAAAACGACGTCATAAAGTGCTTCGAAATACCAAATACAGAGGGAAATTTAAGCGATTAGACGGGTTTTGTCGGAATAGTGGTCAGTCGAACGCAGAGATTAAAAAAAAAGTTGACTTAACAAGGCAAAACCCGTTTAATACGCCGCACGCCCAGATAGCTCAGTCGGTAGAGCAGAGGATTGAAAATCCTCGTGTCGGTGGTTCGATTCCGCCTCTGGGCACCAGTATTAAGGTGCGCCTGACTCAATGAGTTGGGTGAGATTAGACCGAAGCAACGCTTCGCAACTAATCGAACGCGAGACAGGACGTCGAGCCGGAACGCTGCTTCAGGATGAATTATACAGCACAATATAACCAGTTTTAGCCCAGATAGCTCAGTCGGTAGAGCAGAGGATTGAAAATCCTCGTGTCGGTGGTTCGATTCCGCCTCTGGGCACCATT